>NZ_JBHWZO010000025.1:0-37854 GCF_042728455.1 Promicromonospora sp. NPDC060204 | reverse complement strand
CCCTCTCCCCTGATCGAGGACGGCGGCCGATCTATGCTGCTCCCGACCGAGAGGAGCAGCCGCGTGGCGACCGACGATCTGCCCGGGCAGGACCGGCTCCGTGCCGAGTGGTCCGCGCACCGGCCCGCGGTGTTCGGCGCGGCATACCGGATTCTCGGCACCGTGGCGGACGCCGAGGACGTCACCCAGGACGTCTGGCTGCGCGCCGTCGCCGCGAACCTTGACGAGGTGCGCAACCTCCGTGCCTGGCTGATCACCGTCGCCGCCCGGCGGGCGTACGACATCCTGAACAGCGCCCGCCACCGCAGGGAGTCCTACGTGGGGCCGTGGCTCCCCGAGCCCCTGCTGACCGGGCCGGACGCCGCCGAACCGGTGCTCGTCGACGAGTCCGTCACCGCGGCGATGCTCCTGGTCATGGAGAAGCTCAGCCCGCCGGAACGGGTCGCCTTCGTGCTGCACGACGTCTTCGACCTCGAGTTCGCGCGGATCGCCGAGATCCTCGACGTCACGGTGCCGGGCGCCCGGCAGCTCGCCTCCCGGGCCCGCCGGCGCGTGGCCGCCGAGAAGGACGCGATGCCACGCACGTCCCGGGTGTCGCGGACCGAGCGGGAGCGGGTGCTCGAAGCGTTCCGCGGCGCCTACGAGACCGGGGACCTGGAAGGACTGGTCCGCCTGCTGGACCCCGACGTCGTCTACGTCACCGACGGCGGCGGCAAGGTCTTCGCGGCGCGCAAGCCCGTTCTCGGCGGTCAGCGGGTGGCCGAGCTCATGGTGCGGGTCGGCCGTCAGCTGCGCCCCGACCGCATCGACCTCGTGGAGGTCGGGGGCGAGCTCTCGCTGGTGTTCCACCGCGAGGGCCGGGTGTTCTCGGTGGACACGGTGCAGATCGCGGACGGGCGGATCACCGCCTACCGGCGGGTCGTCAACCCGGACAAGCTCACGCGCGTCTGACTGTCACGTGGCTCACTGTCACGGCTCCGGCTGTCACGTCCCGGCGGGCCACGTCGTCTCCCTGGCGCCGACCCCGGCCGCACGACGATCCCGAGGAGAACCATGACCACCACCCAGCGCGTCGACATGGGCAAGCAGCAGCCGAACGCGTACAAGGCGCTGCTGACCCTGTCGGCGGAGGCCGAGAACAACGCCGTGTCGGCAGGACTCGACCCGCTCCTGGTCGAGCTGCTGCGGATCCGCACCTCACAGATCAACGGCTGCGCGTTCTGCCTGCGGCTGCACACGCGTGACGCCCTGAAGAAGGGCGAGAACCCCGACCGGGTCGCCGTCCTGCCCGCCTGGCGGGAGACGGGCTATTTCTCCGCCGCCGACCGGGCGGCCCTCGGCCTGGCCGAGGCGATCACCCTGGTCGCCGACGGGCACGTCCGCGACACGGACTACGCCGACGCCGCGGCCGTCCTCACCGACGACCAGGTCGCGGCGGTCTCCTGGATCGTCACCGTGATGAACGCCTTCAACCGCGTGGCGATCACCAGCCGCTACACCGTCGCCTGAGCCTCGGGCCCGTTTCGGCGCGCGGGCGGCCTGCGCTCACTTCGGCTGCGCGCCCGCGGCAGGCCGGCTCCGTCGTCCGACGGCGAAGCCGGCCGCGCCGCCCAGCAGGAGCGTGCCGGCGGCCGAGAGCAGGGCCACGGTGCCGGAAGACGGGGTGCCGCGCGGCGTGTAGGTCGTGCCCGACAACGGCGCATAGGCGAACCAGGTGGGCGCCGGGCGGCTCCCCACCCAGGCCGCGCCGCCCAGCAGCGCGAGGCCGACCACGACGAGGGCCACGAGGACGACGCGCGCGGTGCGCTCCGGACGAGGTGCGGATGCTGTCATGCGGGCCATCGTTCCAGACCCTGGAAAGCGCTCAGGCCCGGAGATCCGTGGATCTCCGGGCCTGGCATTTGTAGCGGGGGCAGGATTTGAACCTGCGACCTCTGGGTTATGAGCCCAGCGAGCTACCGAGCTGCTCCACCCCGCGTCGGTGATCCCTACTTTACGCACCCCGAGCGACGAAGCGCAAACCGGGCCGCCCGGTCGAGACGCAGGTCACAGCCGGTCGAACCGATCCGGCCGTGGAACCATCGTCCCCATGACGACGGAGCTGAGCGATACCACCCTGTCCGCCGACCGGATCGTCCACCTCACCGACCAGCTTGCCGCACTGCCCCACCTGCGCCCGGACCCCGGCACGAACGCCCTCTTCGGCGGCCTGGTGCAGGCCGTCCTCGCGACGCCCGACCGGCAGGCCCGGGACGTCCTGGCGCACCCCGAGGTCCACCGCCGCAAGGACGCCATCCGCGACCTCTCGGCGCGCGGCGAGACGGAGCTCGAGCACGCGTGGGCCGAGCACATCGCCGGCGCGCCCGACGCCCGGGCAGCGCTCGCCGCGTTCCCCTACCTCGACAACTACCGCCGGCTCACGGCCCTGGAGGCCCGGCTGATCGACCACGCGGGCGGCGGCACGCCGAGATCGGTCGCCGTCGTCGGGAGCGGACCGCTCCCCCTGAGCACCCTGGGCTACGCCGCCGCGCTCGACGCCCCCGTCGTCGGCCTGGACCGCGACGCCACGGCGGTGGCGCTGGCGCGCCGGGTCGCCGCGCGCCTCGGCGCGGCGTCGGTCCGCTTCGAGCAGGCCGACGCCGCCGACGTGAGCCTCACCGGGCATGACGTCGTGGTGCTCGCCGCGCTGGTGGGCGAGACGCCGTCGGCCAAGGCAGCGATCCTGCGCCGGATGGCCGACACCATGCGGCCCGGCGCGCTGCTGCTCGCGCGCAGCGCCCGGGGTGCGCGCACCCTGCTCTACCCGCCCGTCGACCTGGGGGCCATGCCGGGGTTCGAGGTGCTGGAGGTGGTGCACCCCACCGACGACGTCATCAACTCGGTGGTGGTGGCCCGCCGCCTCGCATAAAAGAGTCAGACCTGCAGGTCACCGGAGTGACCTGCAGGTCTGACTGTTGTGCGCGGGAGGATCAGCCCTGCTGCTGAGCCTCCTCGGCGGCGATCGCGTCCTCCAGTGCCTTCTGCAGCCGGTCCTGCGCCTCGCCGTAGGCGGCCCAGTCACCGTCGCGCTGGGCGGCGTTGGCGTCCTCCATGGCGGCTCGGGCGTCCTGCAGCGCGGCGTCCAGCTCGGACGACGGCGCCTGGGTGCTGTCCGGCGTGGACTCGCCGCTCGGCTCCTGGCTGGGCTCCTGCGACGGCTCCGTGCCCGTGTCGCCCTCGCCCGTGGGCGGCGCGGTGGGCGCCTCGTCCTCGGCCGCCGCACCGGCGTCGCCGGCCTGGGCACCCGAGTCACCGCCGAACACCTGGTCCAGCGCCTCGTCGAGCGTGTCGGCGAACCCGATGTCGTCACCGAACGCGACGAGCACCTTGCGCAGCAGCGGGAACTGCGTGCCACCGGTCGACTGGATGTAGACCGGCTGCACGTACAGCAGACCGCCGCCGACCGGCAGGGTGAGCTGGTTGCCCCGGCGCACCGTGGACGCGCCGATCTGCAGGATGTTCAGCTGCTCGGAGATCGTCGGGTTCGAGTCGAAGTTGTTCTGCACCTGACCCGGTCCGGGGACAGTCGTGTCCCGTGGCAGCTCCAGGAGGCGTAGCTTCCCGTAGTCCTCGGACTTGGTACCCGCCTCGCTGCCGGCGTCGGCATCCACCGCGAGGAACCCGGTGAGCACCTCTCGGTCGGTGTTACCGCCCGGGATGAACGTCGAGGTCAGCGAGAACGTGGACTGGTCCTGGCCCGGCATCTGCAGCGTCAGGTAGTACGGCGGCTGCAGCGGCGCGGTGGTCGCCTCCGACGTCGGGTCGGTCGGGTTGTTCCAGAAGTCCTGGCCCGAGAAGAACTCGGCGGAGTCCGTCACGTGGTACTGGCTGAGCAGGGTGCGCTGCACCTTGAACAGGTCCTCCGGGTACCGCAGGTGGCTCATGAGGTCGCCGGAGATCTCGTCCATCGGCTTCACGGCCCCCGGGAAGACGTTGCTCCACGCCTTCAGGATCGGGTCGTTAGCGTCCCACGCGTACAGGTCGACCGAACCGTCGTAGGCGTCGACCGTGGCCTTCACCGAGTTCCGGATGTAGTTGACCTCCTCCGGCAGCTCGACGGGGGCGCCGGCCTGCTGGGTGAGCGTGTCCGCCACCGCCTCGTCGAGCGGGGTCGAGGTCGAGTACGGGACGGCGTCGCTCGTGGTGTAGGCGTCGACGATCCACTTGACGCGGCCGTCCACGACCGCCGGGTAGACCCGGTTGTCGAGCGTCAGCCACGGCGCGACCTTGCTGACGCGCTGCTGCGGGTCGCGGTCGTAGAGGATCTGCGACTCGCTCGTGACGCGGTCGGAGAACAGCAGCTGCTCCTCGCCGAACTTCAGCGCGTACAGGAGCTTGCTGCCGAACGCGCCGACGCTGGGCCCGGCGTCGCCGGTGAACGTGGTGTTGACCTGGCCGCCGTCGTCCGCGTCGTCGGCCTGGTAGTCGAGCTCCCACGCCTTGGTGCCCTCGGGGGCGCCCACGATCGAGTACGTGGTGGTGCTCGGGCTGAAGTAGATGCGCGGCTCGTACTCGCCCTCGAGGTCGCTGATCGCGCCCTGAGACGGGATGCCGCCCTCGAAGAAGGCCGGGCGTCCGTCCGGGCCCGGCTGGTTGCCGTACGCGGCGACGACGCCGTAGCCGTGCGTGTACACGGTGTGGTCGTTGACCCAGTTGCGCTGGTCCTGGCCCAGGCCGTCGAGGTTGAGCTCGCGCACCGCGATCACGGTGTCGCGGGACTCGCCGTCGATCTCGTACTTGTCGACCGACAGGGAGTCGTTGAAGTTGTAGTACTGCTTGTTCTGCTGGAGCTGGCGGAACGACGGCGAGACGATCTGCGGGTCCAGCAGCCGGATCGACGCGGCGGTGTCCGCGTCCGAGCGCAGGGCGCCCTCCTCCGCCTGGGTCGTGGCGTCGTACGGTTCCTTCTCGACGTCGTCGATGCCGAAGGCCGTCAGGGTCGCGTCGATGTTGCGCTGGATGTACTCGCTCTCCAGCTCCTGCGCGTTCGGGTTCACCTGGAAGCGCTGGACGACCGCGGGGTAGATGCCGCCGATCGCGATGGCGGAGACGACCATAAGGCCGACGCCGATCGCCGGCAGGCGCCAGTCGCCGCGGAACGCGGTGACGATGAACAGCGCGGCGACGAAGATCGCGACGACCGTGAGGATGCCCTTGGCGGGGATCACGGCGTGCACGTCGGAGTAGGAGGCGCCGTCGAACCGGTCGCCCGCGTTGGTCAGGATCGAGTACCGGTCCAGCCAGTAGTTGGCACCGATGAGCAGCAGCAGCACCGCGCCGATGACGGCCAGGTGGATGCGCGCCGCGGGGGTGGTGCGGGGGCCGCCGGCGGCGGCCGGGCCGATCCGGAGCCCGCCGTACAGGTAGTGCGTGATCACGCCGGCGATGCCGGCGATCACCACCACCGAGATGAGGAACCCGACGCCGAACCGCAGCGCGGGGAGCAGGAAGACGAAGAACCCGAGGTCCATGCCGAACTGCGGGTCGGTCTCACCGAAGGGCTCGCTGTTGAACGCCAGGAGGACGGTGCGCCACTGCGCCGACGCCGCGACGCCCGCGAAGAAGCCGATCAGCACCGGGGCCGCGATCATCACGACGCGGCGCAGCGGTTCGACCGCCTCGCGGTACTGGTCGAGCGTGGCCTGCTCGGGGGTGCTCGGCGCGTAGACGGGGCGCGAGCGGTACGCCGCGGTGAACGACCAGAACACGGCTCCGGCCATGACCAGGAAGCCGACGGCGAACAGCGCGCCGCGCATGCCCCACTCGGTCCAGATCACTCGGGAGAACCCGAGCTGCCCGAACCACATCACCTCGGTCCAGAACTGCGCTAGGAGAAGCAGGGCCGCGACGACGACGGCGACCGCGACGACCGCCACCCCCAGGGGACTGCGTCGTCGGGCTCGGGGTGCGCCGCCGGATGGGCGACGAGGTGCTGCGGCGAAGGACACTTCTGCGTTACCTCACGTCATGAATGGTTGGGCCGTACGCAGTTGGAACGGCCAGGCTCTGGTCAAGGTTCCCACCACAAGGTTCCCACATCCTCCAGATGTGCAACACGCGATCAACGCCCGGGATCCCGCCCGCGAGCGTCAGGAGCACGTCGGCAGGTCGGCCCCCTCGCCGCGCCCGATCTGCTCCACCGCGTCCCGCGCCTCCGCCAGCGTCGCCACCTTCACCACGCGCAGCCCGTCGGGCACGTTGCCCACCACCTGGTCGCAGTTGTCGGCGGGCGCGAGGAACCACTCGGCGTCGTCCCGGACGGCGCCGTACAGCTTCTGCTCGATGCCGCCGATGGGGCCCACGGTGCCCTCCGGGCTCATGGTCCCGGTACCCGCGATGATCTCGCCGTTGGCCTCGTCCTCGGGGGTCAGCTTGTCGATGATGCCGAGCGCGAACATGGTGCCCGCGCTCGGTCCGCCGATGTCCTCGATCTCGATGGAGACGTCCACGGGGAAGTCGTAGTGCGGGTCGATGAAGACGCCGAGCACGGCCCGCTGACCGTTGTCCGCCGTCGTGACGGTCACGTCCATGGTCCGCTTGCCCCGCTTGACGCCGAGCGTCACGTCGTCCCCCGGGGTCGTGGCGGCGAGCCCCTCGATGAGGTCGGCGTAGGTGCCCACGGGTTCACCCTGGAACTCCGTGATGACGTCGCCCTCCTTGAGCTTACCCTCGGCCCCGGACCCGGGTTCCGTGCCTGCAACGTCCAGCACGGCGGGCACGTCGTAGCCGAGCTCGGTCAGCGCCGCGGCCGTGGCCGACTCCTGCGACGAGACCATCTCCGCCTGGCTGACCTCCTGCTGCTCCTCCTTGGTGGTCGCCTCCGGGAAGATCGCCTCCACCGGGAGCACCGAGCGCCGCGGGTCCAGCCAGCCCTGGATCACCTGGCCGGCCATCATCGGGTAGCCCGGCCCGCCGAGCACGGACACCGTGGTCAGGCGCAGCTGCCCCGTGGACTCGTACGTGCGGGCACCCTCGATCTGGATGAGGTTGCGCTCCAGGGTGTCCTCGGTGGGCCCGGGCGAACGCATCGCGTAGGGCGTGGGCACGACCAGGGCCAGCGCGGCCAGAACGGCCGTGAGCAGCAAGGACACCCCGAGCGTGACCGTGCGGCGCGTGATCGGCGCAGGGCTGTCCACGGCATGGTCGAACGGTGACGGCTCGGGTTGCGGAGCGTGCTGGAGGTCGCGCATGTCGGTCACCGGCCCATCATTCCTCACTTGCCTGGGGGTTCCGTGAATCGCACCCGAGGAGAGCCCCGTAGGCAAAGTTTTTCCACTTGAACGGTGTGTTATACCCCACCTTGACGCCGATAACCGGTACGGTCGTGCCGTGGCCCACGACGCCCTGACGTCCGTGGAGGTGCGCCGGAGCCGCCGTCGCACCGCCACGGTGAGCGCATACCGCGACGGTGGACGGACCATCGTCGCCATTCCTGCGCGCTTCTCTCGGGCTCAGGAACGAGAGTGGGTGGCGAAGATGGTGGCCCGGCTCGAGGACAAGGAGCGGCGCCGCCGCCCGTCCGACCAGGAGCTCATGGACCGCGCCGGCGAGCTCTCCGCCAAGTACCTCGGCGGCAGGGCCCGGCCCTCCAGCGTCCGGTGGTCGGCCAACCAGGGCAGGCGCTGGGGATCGTGCACGCTGCTGGACGGCTCCATCCGGATCTCCACCCGGCTCCAGGGCATGCCGTCCTGGGTGCTCGACTACGTGCTGCTGCACGAGCTGGCGCACCTGCTGCATGCCGGCCACGGCCCCGAGTTCTGGAAGATCCTCGAGGTCTACCCCCGGACGGACCGCGCGCGCGGCTTCCTGGAGGGCGCATCGTTTACGCAGGACGACAACGGCCAGGCCACCCCGGACGACGAGGAGGACTGAGCTACTTGTCGGCGTCGCCGGGGCCCTGCTCCTCCTCGGGGCCTTCCTCCTCGCCGAAGATCTCCTTGAGCGCCGCGTCCACGTCGGCGTGCTCGTTCTCCGCCGCCTCGCGGCGCACCAGGTAGCCCGACGGGTCGTCCAGGTCCTCGGTGCCGGGCAGCAGGTCCGGGTGGTCCCACACGGCGTCCCGCCCGGTGGTCCCCTGGGCGCGGGCCACGATCGAGAACAGGGTCGCGGCGTCACGCGACCGGCGCGGCCGCAGCTCCAGGCCGACCAGGGTCGAGAACGTCTGCTCGGCCGGGCCGCCGGCGGCACGCCGGCGGCGGATCATCTCCCGCAGCGGGATGGCGTGCGGCAGGTGCGGCAGCGCGGCCATGGCGCTGACCTCGTCCACCCAGCCCTCGACCAGCGCGAGCGTCGTCTCCAGGTTCAGGAGCACGGCCTTCTGCTCGTCCGTGTTCTGCAGCCCGAAGACGCCGCCCGACAGCGCGCTGCGCAGCGCGTCGGAGTCGGCGAGGTCGATGTCGCGCACCTGGGCCTCGAGCGCGTCGAGGTCGATGGTGATGCCGCGCGCGTACCGCTCCACGATCGACAGCAGGTGCGAGCGCAGCCACGGGACGTGGGTGAACAGCCGCGCGTGGGCCGCCTCGCGCACGGCGAGGAACTGCCGCACCTCTTCGAGCGGGGCGTCCAGGCCGTCGGCGAACTCGGCCACGTTGGTGGGCAGCAGCACGGTGTCGGGGCTGTCGAGCAGCGGCAGGCCGACGTCGGTGGCGCCGAACACCTCGCGCGAGAGCGTGCCCGCGGCCTGGCCCACCTGCATGCCGAACACGGCCGAGCCGAGCCGCTTCATCATCTGGGCCGGGTCGATCGAGCCGCCCAGGCCGTGCAGCACGCCGGCCGGCATGCCGGGCACTGCCTCGCCGTCGTCCACGCCGTCGGGGAGCTGGTCGCGCAGCACCGTGGCGAGCGCCTCCGAGACGGAGGACGCCACGGGCGCGGCGAGCTCGTTCCACACCGGGAGCGTGGCCTCGACCCACTCGGACCGGTTCCACGCGCGCCGGGTGCCGCCCGCGGGCGGGAGGTCGGTCACGGCGTCGAGCCAGAGCTCGGCCACCCCGAGCGCGTCGGTGGCGTCCTTGGCCTGCCTGCCGGTCAGGGACGGGTCGCCCTCGCTGACCGCGACCTGTCGCGCGACGTCGTGCGCGACGTCCGCGTTGACCGGTCCGGCGCCCTCGGCCGAGAGCATCTTCTGCACCTGGGCCAGGGCGTACTGCATCATCACCGGGTCCGGTGCGCCGCCGAGCGCCGTCGGGTCGATGCCGCGCTCGCGCATCTCGGCCATCACTTCGTCTGCGCCGTCGCCGAGCATGGAGCGCAGCATCTCCTCCCACGACTGGGGAGACTCGCCGGGCTGGTGCTGGTCGCTCATAGTGTTCACCGTAACCGGGTCGGCAAGGGTTGCGCCGTCCATTTGGCTCTGGGCGCAGCCGGGAACTTCCGGACCGCTCGGTGCTTTGGATATACCTCCGGGCCTGTGGACAACGCCCCCGCAGCGCCGCCGTCGGGCATCGTGGTGGACATGAAGCGCACCCCCGCCCTACGGCTGCGGCCCGGCACGCCCGTGCTCACCCGCGGCGGTGGTCAGGTGCAGTGCGGCTCGGACCCGCGCTGGTCGTTCGTGCTGTCCGGGCTCACCCCGGCCGAGGAGTCCTGGCTGGAGGAGATCGCGGAGCGCCGGCACGTGACGGTCGAGCAGTCGGCCGCGCGGTGCGGCGTGGGGGTCGAGCGGCGCGACGAGATCATGGCCGCCCTGGCGCGGGCGGGGGTGCTCGTCCCGGTCCCCGGAGCGGTCGGCGTGGTGACGGCCCCGGCCGACGGGGCGGCGGACGCGACGGCGCTCGGCATGCTCCGGCCCGACGGGGCGGGGCTCGCCACGCTCGCGGAGCGCGCGGGACGGGTCGTCGGCATCGTCGGGCTCGGACGGCTGGGCACGGCGGTCGCGCTGCACCTCGCGACGGCGGGGGTGGGCGGCCTCGTGCTCAGCGACCCGTTGCCGGTGCAGACCACAGACGTCGGGCTGGGCGGCCTACGGGCGGCCGACGTGGGCGAGGCGCGCGACCTGGCCGTCCAGGCCCTGCTCGCGGAGCGTTCCCCGCGCGTCGCGGTCCGGGTGGACGACGACGCCGCGGGCGGCGACGGGCTCGACCCGGCGGCGCTCGACGTCGTCGTGGTCACCGAGGCGCATGCCGCGCACCCGGCGCGGTACCAGCGGCTGCTGGGTCTCGGGGTGCCGCACCTGCCGGTCGTGGTGCGTGAGGCCGACGTCGTGGTGGGCCCGCTGGTGCGGCCGGGGCGGTCGGCCTGCGTGAGCTGCGTGGACCTCGCCCGCGCGGACGCCGACCGGGAGTGGCCGGCGCTGGCGGCCCAGCTCCGCAAGACGCCGGAGCCGACGCACGAGGCGACGCTCGCCGCCGTGGCAGCGGCGACGGCCGCGGGCCAGGTGCTCGCCCAGCTGGACGGGCACCGGCCGGCGGCCGTCGGTGCGTGCCTGGAGATCTCGCTCCCGGCGGGGATCCCCCGCGCCCGGCCGGCGGAGCCGCACCCGCGGTGCGGGTGCGTGGTCCTGCCGGTCCGGGCGGCCTGACCCGCGGGTCATGCGGCGGCGACGTTCTCCGACTTGCGGGGCCGGCCACGGCCGCGCTTGCGGGCCACGACGGCGCCGTCCACGAAGACCTCGCCGCCCCAGACGCCCCACGGCTCGTTGCGGTCGAGGGCGCCCGCGAGGCAGCCCTCGATGAGGGGGCACGTACGGCAGAGGGCCTTGGCCTGCTCCACCTGGGTGCTGTGCTCGGCGAACCACAGCTCCGGGTCGTTGGTACGGCACGGCAGCAGTGTGTCCATGAGCCGGTTGAACTCCGCCGAGTCCGAACCGGTCCCGCTCGTGGCGGGGTGTTGAGGCGGGTCCCAGGGGCCCGAGCCGCCCTGGGGAAGAGTGTCGAGGAGCGCAGTGAGGCGCACGGTTGTCTCCTGTGTCCTGAAGGAACGTCGTCGATGAACGTTGGTGGTGCAGGACCCAGGGGCTAGATCCTTGCCGGGCCGGCCGAGGTGGGGCCGGATCTCCGGGCAAGAATTAAGGCCGCGGGTCCTAGGTGGACTCCGCGGCCTGGAACTCTTCGGTCGTCAGACCGGTGAGTCTCCTGGAGATGCGGAGTCGGGTGCGAGAGCGGACGGCTTGACGCCTCCGCGGTGAGTGCGCGCGCGGAAAGGCAGAGCTGCGCCAGTGGCCGGGACGGGCTCGTAGCCGAGCACGTGCTTGCACACCTGCAGATCCGTCTGCGGAATCATGTTCATCTCCAATGCACCCACCTCCTCACTCGAATCCGGGCCAGATCTCTCGATCTCGCCCACTGCTGTCAGGGACATGTGAACACTATGCCGGGCCGCCGTGGCGAGCCAACTCTTTTTCCAAACTTTCTTGAGAAGTTTTTCGGAGCCCCTCCGAAGGACCCGGAAACCGCTCAAGAAGGCCGATCGCTCGCCACGATCGCGAGGATCGTGGCGCCGTACCTGTCGATCTTCGCGGGTCCGATGCCGTTCACGCGAGCAAGTTCGGCCGTGCCCGAAGGTCGGATCTCGGCGATGGCCACCAGGGTGGCGTCGGTGAGCACCGTGTAGGCGGGTTTGTCGGTCTCCTGGGCCACCTCCCGCCGCCACTCGCGCAGCGCGTCGAACAGCGCGGTGTCGCGCTCGTCGGTGAGCAGGGCACGGGCCTGACCCTTCGGCGCCGTCCGGGCGCGGGGTGCCCGCGGCTCGTCCGGCCAGAGGCCGTCGAGGAACCGCGTGCGCTTGCGCGTGGCCCGCCCGCCCGGGTTGCGCGAGCGGGCGAACGACACGTCCAGGTGCTCGCGGGCCCGCGTGATCCCCACGTACAGCAGCCGGCGCTCCTCGTGCACCGCGTCGTCGGTCTCCGCAAGCGAGATGGGCATGAGGCCCTCGCTCATCCCGGCGAGGAACACCGCGTCCCACTCCAGGCCCTTCGCCGCGTGCAGCGAGGCGAGCGTGACGCCCTCGACCGTCGGCGCGTGCTGCGCGGCGGCCCGCTCGTCGAGCTCCGCCACGAGCGCCGAGACGGTCGCGGGGCTGTCCGGCGTCGCGGCCGCCGCCAGGTCGTCGGCGAGCGAGACCAGCGCCTGCATCGCGTCCCAGCGTTCCCGGGCCGCGCCGCGGGCCGTCGGCGGCTGGTCGGCCCACCCGGCGGCCGCGAGGATGTCGCGCACCTGGTCCGGCATGGGCGCCGCAGGGTCGGCCGAGCGGGCCGCGCCCCGGAGCAGCACCAGCGCGTCCCGGACCTCCTTGCGCTGGAAGAACCGCTGGCCGCCGCGCACGAGGTAGCCCACACCGGCGTCGGCGAACGCGGTCTCGAACGCCTCGGACTGCGCGTTGGTGCGGTACAGCACGGCGATCTCGCTGGGCTTCACGCCCGACCCGACCAGCCGCGCGGCCCGGGCAGCGATGCCCTTCGCCTCGGCCTCGTCGTCGTCGTACGCCGTGAAGGCGACCGCCGGACCCGGCTCGCGCTGCGCGATGAGCTCCAGCGCCTGGTGCGCGCCGCCCGCCCGGCCCGCCCGCTTGAGCACCTCGTTGGCGAGGTTCACCACCTGGGGCGTGGAGCGGTAGTCGCGCACGAGGCGCACCTCCTGCGCCTCCGGGAAGGTGCGCCGGAAGTCGAGCAGGTGGCGCGGGGTGGCGCCGGTGAACGAGTAGATGGTCTGCGACGGGTCGCCCACGACGCACAGCTCCCTGCGCCCGCCCAGCCACTGGTCCAGCAGGAACTGCTGCAGGGGCGAGACGTCCTGGTACTCGTCGACCACGAAGTGCTTGTACTGCGAGCGCACCTCGTCCGCCACGATCTTGTGGCTGTTGAGCATGTCCGCGAGCATCAGCAGGACGTCCTCGAAGTCGATGAGCTCGCGCTCCGTCTTGACGTCCTCGTACGCCGTGATGAGGCGGGCCACGGCCTGGGCGTCGTAGCCCGAGGGCGCCTCGCGGCCCGTGCGGTACGCCGCCTTCTCGTAGTCGTCCGCGGTGACCAGCGAGACCTTGGCCCACTCCACCTCGCTGCTCAGGTCGCGGACGGCGACGCGGTCCACGCTCAGCCCCACCCGCCGCGCGGCCTCGGCGATGATCGGTGCCTTGAACTCCTGCAGCCGCGGCGGGGCGCCGCCCACCACCCGCGGCCAGAAGTACCCGAGCTGCCGCAGCGCCGCGGAGTGGAACGTCCGGGCCTGCACCCCCTGCACCCCGAGACCCCGCAGCCGGGTGCGCATCTCCCCCGCGGCGCGGGCCGTGAAGGTCACCGCCAGCACGCTCGTCGGCTTGTACGCGCCGATACGGACGCCGTACGCGATGCGGTGCGTGATGGCCCGGGTCTTGCCGGTGCCCGCCCCTGCCAGCACGACCACGGGCCCGTTGAGCGCGAGGGCGACCTCGCGCTGCTCGGGATCGAGGGCCGTCAGGATCGCGTCGGGGCTCATCGGTCCAGGATGATTCGAACCGTCGGCGGAGTTGGTCTGGGTGAGCATCGTCTGCGATTCTCGCAGCAACCACCGACAAGGAGAACAGATGTCCGAGACGACCACGCCGCTTCCCGAGGACGGCACCGTCCTCATGTACTCGACCACCTGGTGCGGGTACTGCCGGCGACTGCGCACGCAGCTCGACTCCGAGGGCATCGGCTACACCGTCATCGACATCGAGGAGCAGCCGGAGGCCGCCGCGTACGTGGAACAGGTCAACGGCGGCAACCAGACCGTTCCCACGGTGGTCTTCCCGGACGGCTCCGCGGCGACCAACCCGAGCCTCGCCCAGGTGAAGCAGGCTCTCGCGGCCTGACGCCCGGGGCGGGTGGTTCCAGGGGCTGACGACGGCGACGTCGTCGGCCCCTTTTCTCCACGCTCCAACCTTGCGATGCAAGTCTTGTATTGCAAGTCTTGCTATGCAAGGTTACCGTTGCCGCCATGACCGAAGAGCGCATCGCAACGAACCTCCGCAAGGGAGTGCTCGAGTACTGCGTGCTCGCGCTGCTCTCCCGCGGTGAGAAGTACGGCCTCGAGCTGGCCGACGACCTCACCTCGCGCGAGCTCATCGCGAGCGAGGGCAGCCTGTACCCCTTGCTGGCCCGGATGCGCGAGAACGGGCTCGTCGAGCCGCGGTGGGACACGTCCGGCACCGGACGTCCCCGCCGCTACTACGCCATCACCGACCACGGCACCGAACAGCTCACCACCTTCGCGAAGGTCTGGGCGTCGCTCGGCGCGCAGGTCGACGCCCTTCTGGAGGGATCACGATGACCGAGAGGGACACGATGAACGCCAACGCCGAGGACACCTACCTGCGCGACGTCGGCAAGCACCTTCGGACGCTCACCCCCACGCAACGGGACGCGGTGCTCGACGACGTCCGGGCCCACTTCGCGGACGCCGCCGACGCGGGCCGCACCCCCGAGCAGGCCGCGGAGAGCCTCGGCGACCCCGCGCGGTTCACCGAGCGGGTGCAGGCCGAGCTGGGACACGACACGAGCCGGACCGACCGGATGCGGCGCGTCCTGCAGTGGCTGGCGACCGGCGCGGCGGTCTTCACCGCGATGTTCGTCTCGTTCCTGTGGCCCGACCAGTCCCTCCCGGGCCTGGACACCCAGGTCGAGCAGTACGGCTTCGGCATCGTGCTGCTGAACCTGATCCCGGCGCTGATCGCCGCGGTCCCGCTCTTCGTACCTGCCCGGGCCCGCACGATCGCCGCCGTGACGGTCGCCGTCGTGCTGACGGTGCTGAGCCTTGCCGGCAACACCACGTTCCACACGCTCACCGCCATGCTCGCGTGGGCCGCGGTCGTCGTGCCCGCGATCGCGCGCAGCGGCCGCCCCGCGGCCGGCTGGCGCATCACCGGCGCGGCGCTCACCGCGCTGCCCGCGGTCCTGGTCGTCGTCGGCAGCCTCGTCGGGTCCTGGGAGATGGACGCCTCGTCCTGGCTCTGGACCGGCGGTCTCGTCGCCATCGGCGCACTGATCGCGGTGCCCAGGGCGTGGGCCGGCGCCGTCGTCGCCGCGGCCGGGGTGGCGGTGCTGATCGTGGCCACGCTCGACCTGGGGATGCTCACGCTCGGCATCTGGTGGGCCGGCGGGGTGCTCCTCGCCGTCGGGGCGGGTCACGCCGTCGCACACACCCGGCCGCGCACCCCGGCCGGCGAGTGACCGCGAGGCGACCCTCGACCGGCTTCCGGCCGGCCGCTCCTGCGGCCTGACGCCGGTCAGGCCTCGTCGAGGGTCGCCTCGTCCAGGTCCTCCAGCATCGACGTCGCGTCCTCGACCACCTCGGGCAGCCGGTGCCGCACGCCGTGCAGCAGCCACCGCGCCAGCGCGAGCTCGCCCACGAGCATGGCCCGCTCGGCCAGCCGTGGGTCCGTGAGCTCCTTGCGGCGCAGCTGGTAGGCCTCCATGATCGAGTCCACGGCCTCCATGGGGGCCGCCGCGATGAGCCACGCGAGGTCGTCGGCGGGGTCGGCGACGCGGGCCTCCGCCCAGCCGGAGACCGCCACGACCCGCTGCCGGTCCACGAGGAGCTGGTCCGGCGCCAGGTCGCCGTGCGTGACGACGGGCTTGAACCGCCACAGCGACACGTCCTCCAGGGCGGTCTCCCAGCGGCGCAGCAGGGTGGGCGGGACGCGGCCGGTCCTGGCCGCCTCGTCCACCTCGGTGAGGCGACGCTCGCGGTACTCGGAGGCGGTGTAGCTGGGCAGCCCGCACGTCTCGACGACCGACGTCGGCAGCTCGTGGATGGCCGCGATGGCCCGGCCCAGGTCGGCGGCCAGCCCGGGGCCCTGCTCCAGGACCTCGACGTCGAGGTTGTCGCCGATGATCCGGCGGTGCACGACGGCGCGGCCGCCCTCCGGCAGGAGGGCGTAGCCCGCGACCTGCGGCACGACGAACGGGAGCACGCCCGTGTCGATGTACAGCCGGAGCGCGTCGAGCAGCTCGATCTCGGCCTCCAGCGCGGCCCCGGCCACGGTGGTGCGGGGCGCGCGCACCACCCACTCCTGGTCGTCCGCGCCGGTCACGACGGCGACGTCGTAGTCGCCGGCGAGGTCTCCGACGCGCACCGATCGGGCATCGAGACCCGGCACGGCGGCGGTCGAGAGGGCGGCGAGAGCGAGGGGCGTGCGGGACACGTGCTCACCCTAGAGCAGCGTCCGGCGCACCACGGGACAGGTCCGTGGCGTGTCCGCCGTCTCCGCCCGAGACGTCCGGCGTCGCGGGCTCCCGCGGGCGACTAACGTCGTCCCGTGCGTTCTCTCGACCTCCCCTTCGCCCGCGCCGCCCACGACCGTGCCGCGCACCGGCGCGCCGAGCCCGGTCTCCTCGACGACCTGCTCAAGGAGCCGGCCACGCGGGTGCTGGTGGTGCGCGGCACCCGCGTGGCGACATCCGGGCAGCGGCTCGCGCTGTTCGCGCCCGACGACGTCGCGCACCTGGCCGTGCGCACGCTCCTCTTTCTCGGCGAGGCCGGCGGCGTCGCCCACCTCGCCGTGGTCCTGGCCGACGCCGGGCGCGTGCCGGGTTCGGATCCCGCGCCGGAGCCCGACCTCGACGTGGAGTGGACCGGCATCCGCTCGCTCGACGCGGGCGACCTGGAGGTGGGGCTGGTCGTCGAGGCGGTCGCCCTCGCCCAGTGGCACGCGGTCTACACGCACTGCCCGCTGTGCGGCACGCGGACCGAGGTGCGGCAGGGCGGCTGGGTGCGGCACTGCCCGGCGGACGAGTCCAACCACTTCCCGCGCACCGACCCCGCGGTGATCATGGCGATCACCGACGCGGACGACCGCCTGCTGCTGGCCCGCGGCCCGCAGTGGGACCTGGGCCGCCGCTCGGTGCTGGCCGGCTTCGTCGAGCCCGGGGAGGGCCTGGAGCAGGCCGTGGCGCGCGAGACCGCGGAGGAGGTCGGCGTCACCCTCGACCCTGCGTCGATCGAGTACCGCGGCAGCCAGTCGTGGCCCTTCCCCGCCTCGCTCATGCTGGGCTTCCGCGCCCGCGCGACCACCACGGGGCTGGTGCGGCAGGAGGACGAGATCGCCGAGGCCGACTGGTTCACCCGCGACGAGGTCGCCACGGCGGTGGCCGACGGGCACCTGGGCCTGCCCGGGCACTCCTCGATCGCGCGGTCCCTGATCGAGGAGTGGTTCGGCGGGCCGATCGGCGCCTGACAGCGGCGTACCGCGGTCAGTCGCCCCGGATCAGCGCCTCGAGCTCGGCCTCGTCGAGCAGCCGGTCCGGGCGCACCGTGGTGTCCGACCCCACGTAGTAGAAGGCCGCGCTCACCTGGTCCAGCGGCAGCCCCGTCCAGCGGGACCACGCCAGCCGGTACACGGCGAGCTGCACCTCGCGCGCGGCCCGGGCCGAGGCGTCGAGCGGTTCGCGGCCCGTCTTCCAGTCGACCACCACGACGGCGTCCGGACCCGTCGCCGGGTCCCTGAAGACGGCGTCCATGCGGCAGCGCAGCATGACGCCGGCGACCGGCGTCTCGACGTCGACCTCGACCGCGACGGGCATCCGCGCGGACCACTCCGACCCCAGGAAGGTGTCGCGCAGCTTGTCGAGGTCGGTGTCCTCCGGGAGGTCGTCGTCCTCGGCGCTGGGCAGGTCGTCGACGTCGAGCAGCGTGGCCGACGTGAAGAACTGCTCGACCCACTCGTGGAACCGGGTGCCCCGCCGGGCGTGCACGGTGGGCTGCACCGGCACGGGCCGGCGGAGCTGGAGGGCGAACGCGTCGCGGTCCGCGGCGAGCCGCACCAGACCCGAGGCCGAGACGTGCGCCGGGAACGCGACCTCGCGGTCCGCGTGCCGGTTCCGCTCGGCCAGGAGCATCCGGGCGAGGTCGACCAGGTCGTGACCGGCCGCGTCGGCGAGCACGCCCTGCGGCGCGGTCAGCGCGTCCGCCGGAAGGCGCATCGCGGCGAGCGCGACCAGGCGCTCGTCGGCCGCCTCGTCCACGAGCGTCGCCGTGGCACGCAGGACGTCACGGGCGGTTCGCTGCTTGTCGGGTTCACCGGGCCGGCCGGTCCCGTCCGGGGCCGGCCAGTGGGCCGTGATCTCCTCCGCGTTGCGCGGGTTCTCGGCGTCGGGCTCCGGCATCGGCGCCCACAGGTCGGTGCGCACCAGCTCGGCGTCGGCCAGCTCGGCGAGGAACGGGGAGACGCCGCGCGGGCGGCTCGCCGTGCCCCACCAGGAGGCCGTGAGGAAGAGCTCGCGCCGGGCCCGCGTGAACGCGACATAGGCCAGCCGGCGCTCCTCGGCGAGGCGGTGCTCGCCGCACTCGGCCTTGAACTCGTCCCGCAGAGCGACGAGGTCCTTGGTGTCGGAGGCGTGCTCCCAGTCGAAGCGCGGCAGGTCGTCCGCGTCCCCGCGCAGGTGGTAGGGCAGCTCGCCGAGGTCGGACAGCCAGCCGGACGACGACTCGCCCGACCGGGAGCCACGGTCCCAGGTGGGGAACGCGCCGTCGGCGAGGCCCGCCACGGCCACGGCGTCCCACTCCAGGCCCTTCGCGGCGTGGGCCGTGATGACCTGGACGGCGTCCGGGTCGGGCTCGTGCACCGGCATGTCGAGCCCGCGCTCCCGTTCGCCCGCGACGCCGAGCCAGGCCAGGAAGGCGCCGAGCGTCGCCGTGTCCGACGATTGCGCGAACGAGGCCGCGACGTCCCGGAACGCGTCGAGGTGCTCGCGGCCGCGGTCGCTCACCGCGCCGCCCACCCCGGCCCCGGCCAGCGCGAGGGCGGTGGCCGCCTCGACGTCGAGGCCGAGCGCGCGCTCGGCCTGGACGACCAGCTCCGGGAGCGACAGGTAGGTGAGGCCGCGCAGGTCCCGCAGCAGCCGGGCGAGCGCCGCGAGCCGGCGGTGCGCGTCCTCGGACAGGACGCGGCCGTCGCGCGCCGGCTCACCCACCGGCGGGAGGTCGTCGAGCGCGTCCACGATCGAGCGGTGGTCGGAGATGTCGCCCTCGACCACGCGCAGGTCGTCGTCCGGCTCGGAGTCGGCAGAAGCGGTCGCGGCAGCCGCGGCCCGGCGCGGGTCGTCCAGCCGGGCGAGGTCGGCCGCCCAGGAACCGAGGGCGTGCAGGTCGGACGCGCCGAGGTTGAGGCGCGGACCGGTGAGCAGGCGCAGCAGCGAGTCGCCGCGCGACGGGTCGTGCGCGGCCTGGAGCAGCGCCACGACGTCGACCACCTCGGGCGTGGACAGCAGGCCACCCAGGCCGACCACCTCGACCGGGAGGCCGCGGCGGCGCAGCGCCACCTCGATCGCCGGGAACTGGGCCCGCGCCCGGCAGAGGACGGCGGCCGTGGACCGGCCGTCCGGATGGGCGCCGGAGCGCCACCGCTCGGCCACCCACTCGGCGACGGCCTCGGCCTCCTC
Organism: Promicromonospora sp. NPDC060204; assembly: GCF_042728455.1. Lineage (NCBI taxonomy): Bacteria > Bacillati > Actinomycetota > Actinomycetes > Micrococcales > Promicromonosporaceae > Promicromonospora > Promicromonospora sp. NPDC060204. Next base: position 18,482 of record NZ_JBHWZO010000025.1, on the reverse strand, counting down.
CTCCAGGGTCGCGGCGACGTGCGCCGTCACCACGCCCTCGCCGGCGCCGGGCCGCAGGTCCAGCGGCGGCACCTCGACGCTCGTGGCCGCGCCGGCCCGCGAGCGCAGCGGCCCGGACACGACGTTCGCGGCGGTGAGGATCGCGGCGTCGTTGCGCCACGAGGTGGAGAGGTAGTGCACGGCGGCGGGGACGCCGTCGTCACGCTGGAAGCGGCCGGGGAAGCGGGCGAGGCCCGCGGCGGAGGCACCGCGCCACCCGTAGATGGACTGGTGCGGGTCGCCGACGGCGGTGACCGGGTGCCCGCCGCCGAACAGGCCGGAGAGCAGCTCGACCTGGGCGTAGGAGGTGTCCTGGTACTCGTCGAGCAGCACCACCTCGAACCGGGCGCGCTCGGCGGCGCCCACCATGGGCACCTCGCGGGCGAGCTGCGCGGCGAACGACACCTGGTCGCCGAAGTCGAGCGCCTCGGCGATGCGCTTGCGCCGCCGGTACTCGACCACGAGGTCGACGAACCGGGCCCGCTCGGCGATCGAGCCGATGAGCTTGTCGACGTCCTTGGTGCGCTTGCGCTGCTTGGGACCGAGCGGCACGGACTCGAGGTGCTCGGCCATGTCGGTGAGGCGGGCACGCGCGTCCGCGGGGTCGACGAGGTGCTCACCGAGGGCGTCGGACAGGGCCACGACGGCCGCGGTCACGGTGCTGACGGCCCGGTCGGTGGCGAGGTCCTCGTCCCAGGACTCCACCACCTGCGACGCGAGCTGCCACTGCTCGGCCTGCCCGAGGAGGCGTGCGCTGGGCTCCACGCCGAGGCGGAGGCCGTGGTCGGCCACGAGCGAGGCGGCGTAGGCGTTGTAGGTGGCGATCGTGGGCCGGTCGAGGTCGAGGCCGGCGAGCGCCTCGCCCGACTCCTCGCCGAGCGCCCGGTTGAGCTGGGCCAGGCGGGTCTGGACGCGCTGCGTGAGCTCGCCCGCCGCCTTCCGCGTGAAGGTGAGGCCGAGCACCTGCTCGGGGTGGACCAGCTTGTTGGCGATCAGCCACACCACGCGCGCGGCCATGGTCTCCGTCTTGCCGGAGCCCGCGCCCGCGACGACGAGGGCGGGCTCCAGCGGGGACTCGATGACGCGGACCTGCTCGTCGGTGGGCTCGTGCCGGCCGAGCAGCCGCGCGATGGCCCGTGCCGACAGGCGGATCTCCGGCTCGTGCCCGGTCACTCGACCACCTTCCGTCCCTCGGGCTGCAGCGGGCAGGACCGCCGCACCGCGCACATCTCGCACAGGTCGTTGTTCCGGGCCGCGAACCGGGCGGCGGCCATGGTGTCGGCGGCGCCCTCGACGGTGTCGCGCGCCCAGCTGTTGCCCTCGTCGTCCGGGGCGAGCGGTGGCTGGTTCCGGACGCTGGCCGACACGGTCTCGGTGCCGACGTAGACGAGGCTCGCGCCCTTGCTGACCGTGCCGTCGGGCAGGTCGAGCGCGCCCTCCTCGACGGCGAGCTGGTAGGCGCCGAGCTGCGGGTTCTCGGCCGCCTTGTCCTTGCTGGCGGCCGTCTTGCCGGTCTTGAGGTCGGCCACGGTCACGGCGCCGTCGCCGGCGTCCTCGACCCGGTCCACCTGGCCGCGCAGCCGGGCGCGGCCCACCCGCAGGTCGAAGTCGGCCTCGACGAGCAGCGGCTCCCCCGAGTCGCCCAGGTACTCCGCCAGCCGCTCCACCATGCGCTCGGCGCGCTTGCGGAGCTGCAGCGACGGCCAGCCGTCGGGAAGCGCGAGCTCGGGCCAGCGGCGGTCCAGCTCGGTCTTGAGGTCGGTGAGCGAACCCTTCGGGTGGCTCTGCGCGATCGAGTGCAGCAGCGTGCCGAGGGTCTGGTGCGTGGCGTCCGGCTTGGTGCCGCCCGCCGACTCGAACGCCCAGCGCAGGGCGCAGGTGGTCACCGTCTCGACCTTCGAGGGCGACACGGTCACGGTGTCCTGGGCGCCCCACAGCGGCACCTCGCTCGAGACGCCGGCGACGCCGTACCAGGTGCTCGGGTCCGCCTCGGCGACGCCCGCGGCCGCGAGGTCCGCGAGCAGGGCGGCGGCGGGTGCGGCGGGTGGCGGGCCGGTCTCCGCCCCTGCCGACGCCGACGTCCGCACGAGCTCCGAGCGCGCCGCGGCCACGACGCCGCGCAGGTCGAGGGGCGGGCCGACCGGGACCCGCCGCGGGTCCGGCCCGTCGCCGCCGTCGTCCCGGGGGGACACGAGGTCGCAGAACACGCTCGGGGACTCCTCGGTGTCCTCCACCGCGGTCACGAGCAGCCGCCGCCGCGGGCGGGAGACCGCGACCGCGAAGGCGCGCAGCTCGTCGGTGAGCACCTGGCGGCGGGCCTCGGCACCGACCACGCGGCCGTCCTCGGACCGTCCGGCGATAAGCTCCACGAGCGCCTGGGAGCCGAGCAGGGAGTCGCGCAGCCGCAGGTCGGGCCACACGCCGTCCTGCACGCCGGCGACGACCACCACGTCCCACTCCCGCCCCGCCGCGCCGGGGGGCGTGAGCGCCTCCACGGCGCCCGTGCCCTGGGCGGAGGCCGCCAGGGAGTCGGCCGGCAGGTCCTGCGACGCCAGGTAGTCGACGAAGGCGCCGACGGGTGCGCCCGGCATCCGGTCCACGAAGGTCTCGGCCGCGCGGAACAGCGCGAGCACGGCGTCGAGGTCCCGGTCGGCGCGCAGGCCCGCGGGGCCGCCGGCCAGGGCGGCGGCACTCCACCGTTCGGCCAGGCCGGTCGCGGCCCAGGCCGCCCAGAGCACCGTCTGCGCCGTGGCGCCGGGCTCCCCCGCCGCCTCGCGGCCCGCGGCGAGCACCCGGGCCACCGCGAGCGGGCCGCGCCGCACCTGCGTGGGCAGCAGGGCCGCGCGGGCCGGGTCCGCGAGCACCTCGACGAGCAGCGCGTCCGAGGTGCGGCCGCCGCCCGCCGACAGCTCCTCCGCCCGCAGGGCGCGCCGCAGCCGCCGCAGTGCCACGGCGTCGAGCCCACCGATCGGCGAGACGAGCAGCAGCGCCGCCGTCTCCGGGTCCAGCACGGGCTCGTCGCCGTCGAGCTCCTCGGCGATCAGCGCCTCCAGGCTGCCCCGCGGCGCGCCCGCGCACGTCTTCACGGCGGCCAGCAGCGGCGCCACGGCGGGCTCGTCGCGCAGCGGCAGGTCCGAGCCGAGCAGCGCCACGGGCACCGACGCGGAGACCAGCTCGCGCCGCAGCGCCCCCAGCCGGGTGCCGCTGCGCGCGATCACCGCCATGCGCTCCCAGGGCGTGCCCCGCAGCAGGTGCTCCGCACGCAGCTCGCGCGCGATCCACGCCGCCTCCTGGGCCGCGCCCGCGAGCACCGCCACCTGGACGGCGGGCGGCGCGTCCTCGCCCGCGGGCTCCTCGTCCGCACGCGCCGTCGCGCGGCGGTGCAGCGCGCTCGCCGACACCGGGATCCGGTTGGTCACCGCGCGGGTCACGGCGCGTAGTTCGGGCCGCTGCCGCCAGACCGTGCCGAGCACCACCGTCTCGGCGTCGAACGCGCCGAAGGCACGCCCCGGGCCGGCGGGCGCGGCGGCCCGGCCGGTGAGGCCCGGCGCGGCACCGCGGAACGTCTGGACGGCGGAGTCCGGGTCGGACAGCAGCACGAGCCGCGCCCCGTCGTCGTGCAGCACGCGCAGGAGGCGGACCGTCGCGGCCGTGGCCTCCTGGTAGTCGTCCACCACGACCAGGTCCCAGGTCGGCCGCGGCGCGCCCGGCACCTCGTCCTCCCAGGACCGCAGGGACTCCGCGGCCTCGTCGATCACGACGGCGGGGTCGTAGCGCGGCCCCGCGTCGGGTGTGGCGAGCCGCAGGGTCATGGTGTCGAGGTACTCCTCGTAGAGCTGCGCGGCCATGATCCACTCGGGGCGGTCGTTGGCGCGCCCCATCTCGTCGAGCTCGACCGGCCCGAGGCCGCGCTCGGCGGCCCGCATCAGCAGGTCCCGCAGCTCCTGGCGCAGGCCGCGCAGGCCCAGCGACTCCTCCGGCAGCCCCACGGGCAGCCGCAGCGGCCGCCCCTCGCCGGCGACGTGCCCGGCGAGCAGCTCGGCCAGCACCAGGTCCTGCTCGGGGCCGGACACCAGGGTGGGTGCGGGCTGCCCCAGCGCCGCGGCGCGCGTGTGCAGCACCGCGAACGCGGCCGACGACGCCGTGCGCACCATCGGGGCGCCGACCGTGCGCCCGGCCTGGGCCGCCACCTCGTCCCGCAGCCGTGCCGCCGCACGACGCGAAGAGGCCAGGACCAGGACCCGCTCCGGCGGCACCCCGGACGTCAGCGCCCGGACCGCCACCTCGCACGCCACCGTCGTCCGACCCGACCCCGGGGCCCCCAGGACCAGCGTCGCGGGCCGGCTCAGCGCGGACTCGACGGCGGCCGCCTGGCTGTCGTCGAGCCGCACGGAGGTGGCGCCGTCGGGACGGGTCCCGGGCGGCGCCAGCCGAGGTGCGAGGGTGGGGGTCGGTGTCACGCGGACGATCGAACCACGAGCCACTGACACTCCCCGACGCCCCGCGCGGAGGCGTCGCGAATGTCCGGTTCACCCGGGGAGGGTGAGCAGTGATCCTGGTCTCAGCCCGCGTCGGGGGCGGGCCACGGCTCCGGGATGCACCCGCTCGTCGTCCTGGTCTGCTGCACCATCACGGTGGCGTGCTCGCCCTTGCCCCTGCACAGGTCGTGGTGGTACCCGATCACGTGCCCCACCTCGTGGTTCACCAGGTAGTGCCGGTAGTTCCGGACGTCCTTCCATGCCCCGGACCCCGTGGCCCAGCGCTTGAAGTTGAGCACGGCGGTCTCCTTGATGCCGCACGAGAGCTCGCCGATCGTGTCCAGGGGGAGGCAGAGCCGGTCGGTGGTGCCGGGGCTCGCGAGCACGACCCGCACGTCGTAGCGGTCCGAGTCGGTCCGGGCGAAGGTCGAGCCGTCCGCGCCGTTCCAGCCGCGCGGGTCGTTCAGCGTCGTCAGCACGGCCTCGGCGAACACCTCCGGGTCCACCGGCAGGCCCTTCTCGACCGCGACCTGGACCCGCCAGACCTTGCCCTCGGCGGGCGCCGCGTGCGACCCGCTCGCCACCACGAGCTTGCCGGACAGCTCCGGCTTCACGGTCACGTCGGTGCCGAGCAGACCGGAGCCGGGCTCCGGCGTCTGCTCGGGTTCGGCGACCGGCGCCGGCGGGGCCGACTTGCCGGCGGACGCCGCGTCCCGCTCCGGCGCACCCTCGGCCTCGACGGCCGCGCCCGCGTCCAGGGGGAAGACCGGGGCCGGCGGCGTCATGCGGTCGCCCGACCGGGCCGCCTCGTACGCGTCCCGGATCGCGTCGCCCGCCTCGACGCCGAGGTTGTCCTCGACCACGCCGGCGACGGCGGCCGCGGACGCCTCGGGCTCGGCGCCCACCGTCACCGCGACGCCCGCGCCGAGGCCGAGCACCATGCAGAGACCGAGCGCGACCATGGCGCGCCGAGGGTCCTGCCGCGGGCTGCTCACGCCGACCATCGTGCCACGCACCGGCCCGCAGGCCCACGAAGTCGTCCACAGGATGTGGACACGTATCGGCTCACGGCGAAACCGCAGGCCGACCGCCCCGGTGCGTGACTAGGATCGTCAGGCCGGGTCCCCGGACCACCGGGCACACGGCGCAATCCCCGACCGAACTGGAGTAAACGTGGACGTCACCATCGGTGTGCAGCACCTGCCGCGCGAGGTCGTGGTCGAGACCGACGAGAGCGCGGACGCCGTCGCGACGGCCGTCAAGAAGGCCCTGGCCGGTGGCCCCCTCGAGCTCACCGACTCCCGCGGCCGCCAGGTGATCATCCCTGGCAGCGCCATCGGCTACGTCGAGATCGGCTCCGAGGAGCAGCGCAAGGTCGGCTTCGGCGCCGTCTGATCCCTGCCGTAACCGACGCCGCGTGGCGGACGGCGCCCGCGAGGGCCCTCCGCCACGTGGCGTTCGTTACTAACGGGGTGCCGGGGGCGTTTCGCTAACCACACGGAAACATCCTGCGCGTACCATGAACGACGTACATCGGTTGCCCGGTCGTCACGTTCCGACCCCCGAGCCTGTGCTCCGACCTCCTCCGTGAGGCCGCCGACAGGACGCGCAGCCTGGGCCTCCCCGCCCGGCGCGCGATGATTTTCACGATCGGCTGCCGCACGAAGGCGCGATCGCCGGGCCATGAGGGCCCACCGCGCCGCGAGAAGATGAAGGCGCCAGTGACTACCACCGACACCCCGGCCGCGAGCGCGGCCACCGTGACCGACCCCGAGCCCACCGTGGCCTCGGGGCCCGACTACTCCTCCCCGTCCGCCATCCAGGCGCAGAACGTGACGTTCGCGGACTTCGGCGTCCGCCCCGAGATCGTCGCCGCGCTGCTGGACTCGGGCATCACCCACCCGTTCCCCATCCAGGCCATGACGCTGCCCGTCGCGATGAGCGGGCACGACATCATCGGCCAGGCCAAGACCGGTACCGGCAAGACGCTCGGTTTCGGCGTCCCGCTGCTGCACCGCGTCGTGGCCCCGGGCGAGCCCGGCTACGACGAGCTCGTCGCCCCCGGCAAGCCGCAGGCCGTCGTCGTGGTCCCGACCCGCGAGCTCGCGGTCCAGGTCGCGAACGACCTGGCCACCGCGTCCGCCAAGCGCAGCGTCCGCATCGTGCAGGTCTACGGCGGCCGCGCGTACGAGCCGCAGATCGACGCGCTGAAGTCCGGCGTCGACGTCGTGGTGGGCACGCCCGGCCGCATGATCGACCTCCTCAACCAGGGCCACCTCACGCTGCTGCGTGCGGCGACCGTGGTGCTCGACGAGGCCGACGAGATGCTCGACCTCGGGTTCCTGCCCGACGTCGAGAAGATCCTCGCCCGCACCCCCGCGCAGCGGCACACCATGCTGTTCAGCGCGACCATGCCGGGCGCCGTCGTCTCGATGGCCCGCCGCTACATGAAGCAGCCCACGCACATCCGCGCCGCCGAGCCGGACGACGAGGGCGCGACCGTCAAGAACATCAAGCAGGTCGTGTACCGGGCCCACGCCCTGGACAAGGTCGAGGTGCTGGCGCGGCTGCTCCAGTCCGAGGGCCGCGGCCGCAGCATCGTGTTCGCGCGCACCAAGCGCACGGCCGCGAAGGTCGCGGAGGAGCTGCAGTCGCGCGGCTTCGCCGCCGGCGCCATCCACGGCGACCTGGGCCAGGGCGCCCGCGAGCAGGCGCTGCGCGCGTTCCGCAACGGCAAGATCGACGTGCTCGTCGCGACCGACGTCGCGGCCCGCGGCATCGACGTCGAGGACGTGACCCACGTGGTCAACTACCAGTGCCCCGAGGACGAGCGCACGTACCTGCACCGCGTGGGCCGCACCGGCCGCGCCGGCAACACGGGTACCGCCGTCACGTTCGTCGACTGGGACGACGTGCCGCGCTGGTCGCTCATCGACAAGGCGCTCGAGGTCGGCTTCCCCGAGCCGGTCGAGACCTACTCGACGTCGCCGCACCTGTTCGCGGACCTGAACATCCCCGAGGGCACCAAGGGCCGCCTGCCGCGGTCCGCGCAGCACCTCGCCGGCCTGGACGCCGAGGAGCTCGAGGACCTGGGCGAGACCGGCAAGCGCAACAGCGGCTCGCGCTCCGGCGGCGGCCGCTCGGGCGGCCCCCGCTCGGGCGGCCGCCAGGGCGGCGGTTCGCACGGCGGGTCGCACCGCGGTTCCCGCTCGGCGAGCCGGTCGGACGCCGGTCCGGCAGCCGGCCCCGAGGGCGCCCCCGCCGAGCGCCCGGCGTCGGGCGGCGAGGACGACGGCCAGCGCCGTCGCCGGAGCCGCAACCGCCGCCGCACGCGCGGCGGGCGCCCGGCCGAGGGAACCCAGACCGACTCCTGATCCGGAGCCGTTGAACGTGTCAGACCCACAGATCACCCCGGTGACCTGTGGGTCTGACAGTATCGGGACCGTGCAGATCGAGTTCGCCGCTCCCCTGTGGCAGTGGCAGGTGCGTACCGACTCCTGGTGGTTCGTGACCGTGCCCCCGGAGCAGTCCGACGAGCTGGCCGACCTCCCGCTGCCACCGCGCGGCTTCGGTTCGATCCGGGTGCGGGTCACGGTCGGGAAGACCACCTGGACCACGTCCGTCTTCCCGAGCGACAGCAACGGCGGCTACGTGCTGCCGATGAAGAAGAAGGTGCGGCAGGCCGAGGGCCTCCTGCCGGAGAAGCCGGTGTCCGTGACCCTGGAGACGATCGACGTCTGAGCTAGACCGTGCGCACGAACTCGATGACGCCGTTGGCGATCATCTGCACGGCGATCGCCGCGAGCAGCACGCCCGCGATCCGGGTGACCAGCGTGACGCCGGAGTCCTTGAGCACGCGGTGCACCAGCCCGGCGAACCGCATCGCGGCCCAGGTGCAGATGCACACCGCGACGATGCCGACCCCGATCGAGGCGTAGTGCCCCACGGCCGACTCGCCGGCGCTCACGCCCTGCTGCACGAACACCATGGTCGCGACGATGGTGCCCGGCCCGGCGAGCAGCGGTGTCGCCAGCGGCACCAGCGCCACGTTCCTGCCCGAGCCGGCGTCGGACTCGCCGGCGTCCATCTTGCCCATGAGCAGCTCCAGCGCCACGAGCAGCAGGAGCAGGCCGCCCGACGCCTGGAGCGCCGCGAGCGAGATGCCCATGTGCTCCAGCAGGAGCTGGCCGAACAGCGCGAACACCACGATCACGCCGAACGCCACGAAGATCGCGGTGCGCGCGGCCCGCTTGCGGTCCTGCGCCGTCATCCGCGAGGTGAGCGCGAGGAACACCGGCACCGTTCCCGGCGGGTCCATGATCACGAACAGCGTCACGAACACCTCGGTGAACAGCGCGACGTCGAACCAGCTCACCCGAGCACCTCCAGGGCCCCCTGGTCCGCGATGGCCTCAAGGACGGCGGGCGCGGTGGTGTTCTCGCCGATCTTGTTCTGCTTGCCCGCCCCGTGGAAGTCGCTCGACCCCGTGACCAGCAGGCCCAGGGACTCGGCGAGGTCGCGCAGGCGCCGGCGCGTGTCGGGCGTGTGGTCGCGGTGGTCCACCTCGAGCCCCGCGAGCCCGACGGCGGCGAGCTCCTCGATCGTCGAGTCCGGGACGATCCGGCCGCGGGCGTCCGCCCCGGGGTGCGCGAGCACCGGCACCCCGCCCGCCGCGCGGACGGCGCGCACCGCGGCGACGGCGTCGGGCGCGTAGTGGCCCACGTAGTACTTGGTGCCCGGGCGCAGGATGGTGGCGAAGGCCTCGTCCCGGTCGCGGACGACGCCCGCCGCCACCAGCGCGTCCGCGAGGTGCGGGCGGCCCAGCGTGGTGCCGGGCTTCGTCTGGGCGAGCAGGTCGTCCCACGTGATCGGGAAGTCCTCGGCCAGCAGGTCCACCATGCGCCGGGCCCGCGACTCGCGGTCGGCGCGGGTGCGCTCGGTCTCCTCCAGCAGGTCGGGGTGCGTCGGGTCGTGCAGATAGGCCAGCAGGTGGACGCCGGTGCCCCAGCCCGGCGTCCGGGCGATCGCGGAGATCTCGGCGCCACGCACCAGGCCCACGCCGTACCGGCCGGCGGCCTCGGCCGCCTCGGCCCAGCCCGACGTCGTGTCGTGGTCCGTGATGGCCAGCGTGCCGATGCCGGCGCGGGCGGCGACCTCCACCAGCCGCGCTGGCGAGTCGGTGCCGTCGGACGCGGTGGAGTGCGTGTGGAGGTCGATCACCCCACAAGGGTAGAGATCCCCAGGGCCGGGAGAGGCACGGTGCGGTGGTGAGGTGCAGCACGCCGGGGGCGGCGCGGCGTCGGGCCCCCGCAGCAGCAGGCCCTGCGACAGCAAGCCCACACAGCACGTTCACGCCGTGTTCCGCCGTCGTACGCCGCGTGCCCAAGCCGATCCCGCATCATCGAAGGTAATGAGCAGCAACCACGAGACTCCGCCCAACACCCCTACGAGCGTGGTCTTCGTGCACGGCATGCGCAGCTCCGGTGCGATCTGGGAGAACCAGGTCAAGCACCTGCGCGCGGCCGGCCACGAGGCCGTCGCGGTCGACCTGCCGGCGCACGGCGCGCGCCGCCACGACCGGTTCACCATGGACGGCGCCTTCGAGGCCGTGGACGACGCCGTCGCATCCCTCCCGTCCGGCCCCGTCGCCCTGGTCGGCCTGTCGCTGGGCGGCTACACGTCGCTCGCCTGGGCCGCCCGGCCCGGGACCACCGAGCGCCTGGTGGGCGTGCTGGCCGCGGGCTGCACGTCCGACCCCAAGGGCAAGCCCGTCCGGCTCTACCGGGACGTCGCGCGGACCGTGGCGAACGCCGCCTACCTCTCGCGCCGCCTGACCGGCCGCGTCGTGCACCCGAGCGTGCACAGCCCCCGCCTCTCGGTGCCCTCGTTCCGCTCCCTGCGGAGCGCCCCCGGCGGCGCGGACCTGGCGCAGATCGAGATCGCGCCGCTCCAGACCGCCGAGATGTACCGGCCCACCTGGGACGTCGTCACGGACGCGCTGACGCACCTCGCCGGGCGCTCCTCGATCGCGAACGTGCGCGCCGCGCAGGTGCCGGTCTGGTTCGTCAACGGCGCGCGCGACGCGATGCGCATCGGGGAGCAGCGGCACCTCGCCGCCGCCCGCGACGGCGCGCTCGTCGTCGTCCCCGGCGCGGGGCACGACGTGAACACGGAGGCCCCCTCCGCGTTCAACCGGGTCCTCACCCGGGCGCTTGCCGACTTCGGGCGGCGTGCGTGAAACACTGGGCGCATGAGCGAGCCCACGACCACTTCTCAGCCTGACGAGCAGGGGACCGCGGACCGCGGCTCCAACCGCTCGCACCGTCCCGCCTCGACCGCGTTCAAGAACTTCGTGATGTCGCAGTGGGCCCCGCGCGCCGAGCTCGGCCTGACGCCGTCGGACGCCGCGCCGTTCACCGTCGCCCGCCGCTCCGCGCTCTCGGAGCGCCTGCCCGGCGCGCGCCTCGTGATCCCGGCGGGCTCGCTCAAGCCCCGGTCGAACGACACCGACTACCGGTTCCGGCCGCACTCGGCGTTCGCGCACCTCACGGGTCTGGGCACCGACCGCGAGCCCGACGCCGTGCTGGTGCTGCACCCGGTCGAGGAGGGCACGGGCGACTCCGGTTCGAACCACCACGCCGTGCTGTACGTGCGGCCGCTCGCCCCGCGCGACAACGAGGAGTTCTACGCCGACGCGCGCTACGGCGAGTTCTGGGTGGGCGCCCGCCCGTCGCTGGCCGACATCGAGGCCCTGACCGGCATCGAGGCCCGCCACATCGACGAGCTGGGCGACGCCCTGGGCAAGGACGTGGGCGACGGCGGCGTGCGCCTCCTCGTCGTGACCGGCGCGGACGAGGCGATCGAGGCGCTCGTCGAGGAGCTCCGGCTGGAGGCCGGCGAGACCGAGGACGAGCAGCTCGTGTCGGACGACGTGCTCGTCGAGGCCACGTCCGAGCTGCGGCTGATCAAGGACGAGTACGAGATCCAGCAGATGCGCGAGGCCGTGGCCCGCACCATCGAGGGCTTCGAGGCCGTCGTCCGCGCGCTGCCCGCCGCCAAGGAGCACCGTCGCGGCGAGCGCGTCGTCGAGACCACCTTCGACGGGCACGCCCGCCTCGAGGGCAACGCCGTGGGCTACGAGACCATCGCGGCCTCGGGCGAGCACGCCACGACCCTGCACTGGATCCGGAACGACGGCGAGGTCCGGTCGGGCGACGTGCTGCTGCTCGACGGCGGCGTCGAGGTCGACTCTCTCTACACCGCCGACGTCACGCGCTCCCTGCCCGTGGACGGCGAGTACACCGACGTGCAGCGCAAGATCTACCAGGCGGTGCTGGACGCGGCCGACGCCGCGTTCGCCGTCGCGCGGCCGGGCACCAAGTTCCGCGACATCCACGCGGCCGCCATGGAGGTCATCGCGGCCCGCCTCGAGGAGTGGGGCTTCCTGCCCGACGGCGTGACCGCCGCCGAGGCGCTGGGCGAGGACGGCCAGCAGCACCGCCGCTGGATGGTGCACGGCACGTCGCACCACCTCGGCCTCGACGTGCACGACTGCGCGCAGGCGCGCCGCGAGCTCTACCTCGACGGCACCCTGGAGGCGGGCATGGTGTTCACCATCGAGCCGGGCCTCTACTTCAAGGCCGACGACCTCGCCGTCCCCGAAGAGTTCCGCGGCATCGGCGTGCGGATCGAGGACGACGTGCTGGTCACCGAGGACGGTTACGAGAACCTGTCGGCGGCGCTGCCCCGCCGCCCGGAGGACGTCGAGGCCTGGATGGCCGCGCTGCGCTGAGGTCTGGCGCGGCGCATCAACTGACTTCGGTCGATTGCCCTGAGAGCGGTCGGTCGATTGACCGGTCTCAGGGCAACCGACCGAAGTCATTGCCTGGGTGCGGAGCGGGCTACTTCTGGTCGTCCGTCGGCGGCGCGTACGGGTTGCCCTGGTGGGGCGTCGTGCGGGACGTCGGGGAGTCGTCCGGCTCGGCAGGCTCGGCCGGCTCGGCCGGCGGGTCGGACGGGTCGTCCGACGGCGGGACCGGCGCGTCTGCCGGCGCTGCACCAGCCGCGCCAGCACCAGCCGCGCCCGGCCGCATCGCGCCGTAGCGGGGCTCGCCCGAGGGCGTGACCCAGCGCGGGTCCGGGGTGCGCGGCGTCGCCGGCGCGGCGGGCGCCGTCGGCGCGACACCGGGGGCCTGACCCGCCGGAGCCGCGGGTGCGGGCGCCGCCGGGGCCGGGACCCCGACCGAGGCCGCACCGCGCGCCTTGCCCAGGCCGCCCGGCGACTGCACGAGCAGCGCCCGTGCGTCGCTCGCGTGCTCGTGACCGCAGAGGATCGCGTAGGTGGCGGCCACGATCTGCGACGACGACGTGAAGTCGCGCCGTCCGCCCGTGAACGAGTACGACAGGATCGAGAACAGCAGGCCGAAGCCCGCACCGAGCGCGATGCCGGCGAACATCACCTGGAATCCCGAGGAGCCCGCGAAGAGCGTCAGCAGCAGGCCCACGAAGAAACCGAACCACGCGCCGGACAGGGCGCCCGCGAGCGCCACCCGGCCGTAGGTGAGTCGTCCCGTGACACGCTCGACCATGCGCAGGTCGGTGCCCACGATGGTGACGTTCTCGACGGGGAACTTGTTGTCGGAGAGGTAGTCGACCGCTTTCTGCGCCTCCAGGTAGGTGGAGTACGCGGCAACCTCGTCACCGGCCGGCAGGGTCGGGACCTTCGGGACGGCACCCGGGCGAGACATGCTCATACCCCATAGTCTCCCCTACCCGGACGATAGTGGCGAGGAGCGACGCCCCGACACGGGTCGTAGGCTGACCAGCGTGAGCGCCAGCACCAGGGTTTTCGTCGCACGTCTGGCCGGCACCGCCGTCTTCGATCCCATCGGCGACCAGGTGGGCCGGGTCCGTGACGTCGTCGTGCTGGTGCGGGCGAAGGGCGCGCCGCGGGCGGTGGGCCTGGTGGTCGAGGTCCCGGGCCGACGGCGGGTCTTCCTCCCGCTGACGCGCGTGACGAGCATCGACGCGGGCCAGGTGATCAGCACGGGCCTGGTGAACATGCGGCGGTTCGAGCAGCGGGCCATGGAGTCGGTGGTGCTGGGCGAGCTGCTGGACCGTCGGGTCCAGCTCAAGGACGGTTCGGGCGAGGTGACGATCGAGGACGTCTCGATCGCGCAGCAGCGCACGGGCGACTGGCTCGTGGACCAGCTCTTCGTCCGACGGCGGTCGACGCGCGGGTCGGCCCCGTTCCGGCGGGGCTCGACCCTGACCGTGCCGGTCGACGCCGTGCAGGACCTCACGAGCCGGTCGCCCGAGCAGGGTGCCGCCCGGCTGCTGGAGGCGTACCAGGACATGCGCGCGGCGGACCTCGCGGACGTGATCCGGGACCTGGGCACCGCGCGCCGGATGGAGATCGCCGCCGCGCTCGACGACGAGCGCCTCGCGGACGTGCTGGAGGAGCTGCCGGAGGACGCCCAGGTGTCGATCGTGTCGGGCCTGGACCGCGACCGCGCAGCCGATGTCCTGGAGGTCATGGAGCCGGACGACGCCGCCGACCTGCTCAACGAGCTGCCCGACGAGCAGGCGGCCCAGCTCCTGAACCTGATGGAGCCGGACGAGGCGGCCGACGTCCGCCGTCTGCTGGAGTACGCGGAGGACACGGCGGGCGGCCTGATGACCACGGAGCCGGTGATCCTGGGCGCGGACGACACGATCGCGACGGCGCTGGCCCAGATCCGGCGGAAGGAGCTGCCGCCCGCGCTGGCCTCCCTGGTGTTCGTGGTGCGGCCACCCCTGGAGACGCCGACGGGGCGGTTCCTCGGCGTCGCGCACTTCCAGCGGCTGCTGCGGGAGCCCCCGCACGCGGCCGTCGCCTCCATGCTGGACACGGAGACCGAATGGCTCACCCCCGACGCGTCGGTGGGTCAGGTGACGCGGCTGCTCGCGGCGTACGACCTGCTCGCCCTGCCGGTGCTCGACGCGCAGCGCCGGCTGCTGGGCGTGGTCACGGTCGACGACGTGCTGGACCACATCCTCCCGGACGACTGGCGCGGCAGCGACGACGAGCGCATGGAGGCGATCGCCGCGCAGTCGGCGGCGCGCCCGACACGACGGGGGGCCGGCCGTGCCTGACCGTCTCGACACCCCGCTCGCGCAGCGGCGCGGCCTGGTCCCCCGGTTCCGGCTGGACGAGGACGCCGTCGGCAAGGCCACGGAGGCCATCGCCCGGTTCCTGGGCACGCCGCGGTTCCTCATCTACCTCACGGTGTTCTGCCTGCTCTGGCTCGCGTGGAACATCTGGGCCCCGGAGCACCTGCGGTTCGACAGTGCGGCCAACGGGTTCACGGCGCTCACCCTGATGCTGTCGCTCCAGGCCAGCTACGCCGCGCCGCTGATCCTGCTGGCGCAGAACCGGCAGGACGACCGCGACCGCGTCACCGCGGAGCAGGACCGGCAGCGCGGCGAGCGCAACCTCGCCGACACGGAGTACCTGGCGCGCGAGATGGCGGCGCTGCGTGTCGCCCTCTCGGAGGTCGCGACCCGCGACTTCGTGCGCTCGGAGATCCGCAACCTGCTCGAGGAGCTCGACGAGAAGGACCGCGGTCAGGGCTCCACGTCGTCGTGGAGCACCACGCGCGACAGCTCGTAGGCGCCGCCCGGCAGCTTCCAGTAGTGCAGTCGGCGGGCCGACGGCGTGTTGACCTGCAGCGACACCCGCCAGCACACGGCGCCGTCGTCCCGGTGCCGGAACGGGTCGTCGCCGCCGGCGCCCGTGCGGAGGCGGTGCACCTGCAGGCCGTTCATGTCGAGCGCGAGCCCGGTCAGCACCATGACGAGCGTCCAGACCACGCGGTCGCGGCTCACGCCCTCGACCTCGGTCAGGGAGGCGAGGAAGCGCGGGCCGAGCGTGTAGTCGGCCAGGGGGCGCCCGGCCTTCTCCGCCGCGGGGATGGCGCGGGCCCACTCGGTCAGCACCTCGAACCGGAGCTGCTCCTCGTCGTCGGCGAAGTACCGCTCCTCGGGTACCTCGACCCCTGCGTCGCCCAGCCGGCGGCGGAGGCGCGCGGCCTCCTGCCGGGCCTTGCGCAGGGCCGTGGCCTGCTGCTCCGCCCGGCGTTCGCTGCGCTCGAGCCGTTCGGTGAGCTCGCCGACCCGACCCAGCAGGCGGTCGACCTCCAGCTCGACCTGGCGCCGCCGGACCTTGTCGTCCAGCAGCTCCTTCTCCAGCGCGCCCGCCCGGGACCGGGCGGCGTCGAGGGACAGGCTGAGGTCGCGGGCGGCCTTGCCGGCCGGCTCCGGCGCTGCCTCCGCCGCCGTCGGCGAGGGCAGGGCGTCGTGCCCGCCCGCGTGCCAGGCGGCCACGTCGCCGGGGGTCGGCTTGCGCTGGCCGTCGGCCGGCGTCGGCACCGGTCCGACGTCGGCGGGGCGCAGGCCGAACAGGTCGGCGGGGGTGGGCGGGCCCGACGACGGCGCGGGGCGGGTCCCGCCGAGGTCGACGGGCTCGTGGGGCTCGGCCAGCGAACCCACCACCAGCGGGCCGTCGAGCCGGGGCAGCTCGGGCTCCGACTCCGGGGGCTCGAGCCACGGCGGCCCGCCGTCGAGCAGCGCGATCGCGGGGACGGGCCGGTCCTCGGACTCGTCGACGTCGTCCAGCCGCAGCGCCAGGCCGTCCAGCGGCGCCGGGACCCGGCGGGCCAGGATCACCTCGCCCACCGTGAAGAGGTCGCTCAGCAGGTCCAGGTCGTTGCCCGTGATGGCGGCGCGGCGCACGCGCACGCGGACGCCGGGTGCCAGCGCGACGCGCACCGCCTCGTCCTCGACGCTCTCCACCCGACCCAGCACCACCTGGCCCACGCGGTAGGCGAGGTGCACCGCCCGGCGCAACGCGTCGGCGTCGGGCAGCATGCCGCGCACGTCGAGGAGGCGGCGGACCGGGTCGAGCACTCCGGTGACGCGCATCCCGGGCGCGAGCACGCGGGCGAGCGGCACGTCGGCCAGGACGAGCTCCTCCGCGACGGTGACCTGGCCGCCGTCGTCCGTGCTGACCAGGGCGCGCGTGCCGAGCACGCCCAGCACCCGGCCCTCGATGACGGTCGCGTCCGGGGCGGCCCGCGCCGCGCCGACGAGCCCGGCGCGCACCGCGAACCGCATGACGTCGCCGACCAGACGTTCGCGCACATGCGCGTCCTCGTCGGTCGAGTACGCGAAGTGCAGCGGCGAGCGGCGGGGCTGGTGCACCCAGTCCAGCTCGGTGCCGTAGACGCGGGACGCACCGCCGTAGACCTGGGTGTCGGGCGGCATGCCCGACGAGAACTCCCACGACACGTCGCCCGTGGGGATGACGACGACCTCGGCGAGCCCGGCGACGTCGTCGAGCACCCGCTGCGGGTCCACAAAGGGCACGGAGTGGCCGGCCGGGGTCGAGATGACCACCACGGGCCAGCGGCGGCCCTGGCGCTGCAGCTCGGCGGCGAGCTCGCGTGCCTGGTCCTCGGAGGCGACACGCCGAACTCGCGCTGGCACGCGTGGCTCGGTCATCGGGCCTCCTCACCCTCGGTGGTGAGGCAGCGTACCGCCACCAACTGACGGACACTGCAAGGAACCCGCCCGGGACCGCTGATCCAGGAGCGTCCGGGCCCCGCCTAAGATCGATTCATGACCGCAGTCGACTCCCCCGCGCTCGAGGCTCGTGTCCGCGACGCACTGACCGGCGTGCTCGACCCCGAGATCCGGCGCCCCATCACCGACCTGGGCATGGTCCGGTCGGTCGACGTCTCCGCGGGCGGGCACGTCGCCGTCGGCGTGGACCTCACCGTCGCGGGCTGTCCGATGAAGTCGACGCTGGTCAAGGACGTGACGGCCGCCGCGACGGCGGTCGAGGGCGTATCGGGCGTCGACGTCGAGCTGGGCGTGATGACCCCCGAGCAGCGGTCCTCGCTGCGCTCGATGCTGCGCGGCGGCGCGGGCGACCCCGTTATCCCGTTCTCACAGCCGGGCTCGATGACCAAGGTGTTCGCGGTGGCGTCCGGCAAGGGCGGCGTGGGCAAGTCGTCCGTGACGGCGAACCTCGCGGTGGCCCTGGCCGCCGACGGGCTGTCGGTCGGCGTGATCGACGCCGACATCTACGGCTTCTCGATCCCCCGGATGCTCGGTGTGGACCGGCAGCCGACGCGAGTCGACAACATGCTGCTGCCGCCCATCGCCCACGGCGTCAAGGTGGTCTCGATCGGCATGTTCGTGCCGCAGGGCCAGCCCGTCGTGTGGCGCGGGCCGATGCTGCACCGCGCGCTGGAGCAGTTCCTCGCGGACGTGTTCTGGGGCGACCTCGACGTGCTGCTGCTCGACCTGCCGCCCGGCACCGGCGACATCGCGATCTCGGTGGCGCAGCTGCTGCCGTCGTCCGAGATCCTCGTGGTCACCACGCCGCAGGCCGCGGCCGCCGAGGTCGCCGAGCGCGCGGGGTCGGTCGCGACGCAGACGTCGCAGGGCGTCGTGGGCGTGGTCGAGAACATGTCGTGGCTGGAGCAGCCCGACGGCACCCGGCTGTCGATCTTCGGCGAGGGCGGCGGCGAGCAGGTCTCGGCGCGGCTCACCCAGGTGATCGGCAAGGACGTGCCGCTGCTCGGCCAGGTGCCGCTCGACGTCGCCGTCCGGGAGGGCGGGGACGCCGGCACGCCGGTCGTGCTCGCCGACCCCGACTCGCCCGGCGCGAAGGTGCTGCGCGAGGTCGCCTCCGCGCTGGCCACCCGCAAGCGGGGGCTCGCCGGGATGCGGCTCGGGATCAACCCGGCGTGATGTGGCGGCGGCCGCTGGAGCGGCGTCGCCCGTAGGCAAGCCTCCGGACCAGCACCTCGGCGGGGCCGGTGGCCAACCTCCCCTTTGAGGCCCTGGTTTCTTCGCTTTGAGCCGCCTCAAAGCCGATCCTGCTCGCGCTGTCCACCGCATCCCCTCGGCATTCCGCTC
>NZ_JBHWZO010000024.1:28014-37998 GCF_042728455.1 Promicromonospora sp. NPDC060204 | reverse complement strand
CCGGATCCACTGGATCCCGGCCGTCGTCCTGTGCCCTGCGGAGGGCGAGGGATTCGAACCCCCGGTGCGTTGCCGCACAACGGTTTTCAAGACCGTCACATTAGGCCGCTCTGTCAGCCCTCCTCGCGCCGTTCACCCCCGCAGGGGGCCGGCGCGGCCCCACAGTCTAACGTCCGGCAGGACAGCGACGGCGGGCCGCCCCCAGGGTGGCCCGCCGTCCGCGAAGTGCTGGAGAGCGACTCAGCCCTGCGCCTGCGCGCCGGAGCGGAGCTGGCGCATCGCGAGCTGGACCAGCGCGATCAGCGTCTGCTTGGTCGCCGCACGCGAACGCGCGTCCGTGTAGAGCATCGGCACGTGCGAGGGGATCTGCAGCGCCTCGCGCACGTCCTCGAGCCGGTGCTTGGCCACGCCGTCGAAGCAGTTCACGCCCACGACGAACGGGATGTTGCGCGACTCGAAGTAGTCGATGGCCGGGAAGCACTGCTCCAGGCGGTCCGTGTCGACCAGGACGACGGCACCGATCGCACCGCGCACCAGGTCGTCCCACATGAAGAGGAAGCGGTCCTGGCCCGGGGTGCCGAACAGGTACAGCCACAGGTTGCCCGGCAGCTCGACGCGGCCGAAGTCCATGGCCACCGTGGTGGTGGTCTTGCGGTCGGTCACGCCACCGGCGTCGTCCACGCCGACCGAGTGCTCCGTCATGGCAGCCTCGGTGTTCAGCGGCTCCACGTCGGAGATCGAGCCGATGAACGTGGTCTTGCCCACCGCGAAGCCACCGGCGACGACGATCTTGACGACGGTCGGCGCGGTGCGCTCGGCCGCGGGCTGCGCACCCGGGGCAGCCTGCGCGCCGGCGTTGGCCGCCGGCGCCTGCTGCATCACCGGCGGCGCGGGCTGAGCCTGCGCCGGACGGGACGCCTGAGCGGTGGGCGCCGCGGCGCCACCGCCGCCACCCAGCACGCTCTGGCGCGCGGGCGCGTTCGAGGAAGCGGTCGCAGTGCCGGCGTTACCCGACACCGGGGCCCAGTTGGGACCGCTGCGGGCCCCGCCGTCAGAGGGCGGAAATGCCATTAAGAACACTCTCCAAGACGCTCAGCGACAGGCCCGAGTTCGAGCTGCCGTGGCCTGTGTGGACGTTAACCGGTGTCGAGGTGTGCACGGTGACGTGCCCTTCCTCCTGCATGTCCGCCACAAGGATCCGGACGACACCCAGGGGCAGCCGCAGAAGGGCCGAGAGCTCGGCGATCGACACGTACGTGTGCGCGGCGTGCTGGAGGATCGCGCGCTTCTCGGGAGGCAGTCCGAAACTGCTGACTGCCCCGGGAAGAACCTCCACGAGGGCCTCGAGCGGCAGGTCGGACAGTTCCGACCGCACCCGGCCTCCGGTGACCGCATAGGGGCGCACGGTGGACGTCTCACGGACGTCCCCCTGCCCCTGGGAACCGAAAGGTGCGTACGTCATGGTCGAGTCCTCATCCCACGCTGGCGGCTCGGGTCTGCCCATCGACCGGGAGGCTGCCACGCATCTCCGAGATGAGCTGCGGCGTGAGGGTGGCCTCGGTGCGCGACACCAGGAGAGCCATCTCGTAGCCGATGAGGCCGATGTCGCACGTGGCCTCCGCGACGACGCCGAGCACGGACCCGTTCGAGACGTTCATCAGGAAGAGGAAGCCGTTGTCCATCTCGATGATCGCCTGACGGACGTTACCGCCGTTGAGCTGCCGAGAAGCTCCACGCGTGAGGCTTGACATACCGGAGACGATCGCCGCGAGCTGGTCGCCGCTGGTGCGGTCGAGCTGGTCGGACATCGCCATGAGCAGTCCGTCTGCCGACACGACGAGCGTGTGCCGACTGCCGGGAACGGTACGCACGAAGTTGTCGAGCAGCCAACCGAAATTGGTTGCTTCGGTGCTGAGGGTCACTCTGTTCCTCCTAGTCAGAATCCACAGACGCGCTTGTCACCGCGACTGCGGCGCTGAGTCAGGGACATGATTCACGGTCGAGGGTGCCCACGTCGAGTCCCCACCGCCGTTCTTGCCGTTCTCGTGCTCCGAATTGCCCTCGTCCACGGACTCCGACCGGCCACGCGCGGTGGCCGACTGGAACGCCGAGAGACGTGAGCGAAGCTGCTCGGGATCACGGTCGATGCGAGCCGAGAGCCGCTCGACAGCTGGGTCCGCACCGGTGCCGGAGGCACCGCGGGTACGGCGGGTCAGCCCACCACTGGCAACCTCGGTATTGACGGCTGCCGGACGGTACGAGTCGTTCTCTTTCACATCATCTTCCTGATAAGCCCCTCGACGGAGAAGGCTCGTCATCTCCTCGTAGAGCACTGCCGAGGCGGTCCATTCCGACCGTGCCTCCACCGAGTCACGCACGTACTCGGGGTCTAGGGGGTCCTTCCCGTCGCCGTCGGTCCCGGCAGCTCGCTTGGCGAGCGGGGCCGGCGAACCGTACGACGGGTCGTACACGGCGCCCGTCGGGTACGGCTCGCTGAACTCGCGGGCGGGAGGCTCGAAGGCCTGCTGCTCGAAGGCCTGCTGCACGTCCGCCACGGGCACGGCCTGGGTGGCCGGTGCCGACGCGAAGGAGGTGGGCACGCGCTCGGGGGCCGGAGCCACCGGGGCGGGAGCCGCCGGGGCCGGAGCGAGCGGAGCGGCGGCCGCGCGAGGCGCCGCGTCCACGAACGGGTTGGTGCCGGGGGCGGGGGCCGGAGCCTGCGCCTGCGCGGCGGGCAGGGGGACGGTGCCACCCGCGGGCGGGGCCGGCAGAGCCGGCAGCGCCGACGTCAGCGACTCCTGGACCGCCTTCTGGTAGCCCTCCTGGTAACCCCGCTGGTACGTCGGGTCCGCGACGGGAACCTCCGGTGCCTGCGCCGGGAAGGCCCCGGTCAGCGGAGCGGGGTTGCCCTGGGGCGGACCGCTCGGTGCCTGGAAGTTCTGCGCCGGGAGGTTCTGGGTCGGGAAGTTCTGCGTGGCGAAGCCCTGCGCCTGGAAGCCCTGCGTCGGGAAGCCCTGCGTCTCGACGTTCGGGGCGGGCACGACCGGGGCGCCGAAGGTCGGCGGACCGGCCACGGGGCTCGCGACGGTCTGGATCGGACGCGACGCCGGACGCTGCTCCTGGGGCTGGTAGGCCCGCAGCTCGCCGGTGGCGGGCTGACCCGGGCGGCGGCCGAACAGGCCCCGCTTCTGGGCCGGCTTACCCTGCTGGGCGCCCGAGGCCGTCGAACGACGGCTCGGGAGGTCCGCCATGAGCTCCTCGAACGCGGGCAGCGCCTCGAACGACGAGTCGGGGCCCTCCGGGGCCTCCGCCCCGAAGCCCTGGGACTGCGGCTCGTCCTGGAACCCGCCGAACCGCTCGGGCTGCACGCCGAAGCTCTGCGCCGGAGCAGGAGCCGCAGGAGGCCTGCCACCGCCCGCCGCCGGGAACCGCATCACGTCGGTGTCGGACATGCCGGGCAGTGCCGCCGGGTCCTGCGTGATCGGGTCGAGCTGGAGCGACTGGGTGCTGCCCTCGACGGGATCGATCGTGTTCAGCGAGCGGAAGCTCGAGAACAGCGCGCTGCGCTGGTCCACGTCGACCGCGGCCGGCGTGGTGTCCTCGAAGACCGGGGCCACCGGCTCGACCGGCTGCTGGGCACGCTGGCGGCTCGGGAGCGAGCTGCCCTCGGACACGTTCGACGGCGGGGCCCAGGCGTTGTCGTCGGCCTGGTAGCCCTGCGGGAGCGACGGGGTCTGGATCTCCGGCAGCACGATCGAGCCGGTCGGCGTCGTCTCCGCGACCGGGAGGGCCGCCGTCGAGCTACGACGCCGGGCCAGGCCGAGCGCCGTCGTGCCGTCGGTGAGGGCGTTCAGGTCGACCGGCTGCGCGACCGGGGCCGGCTGGGCCGCGAACGCGGCCGCCGCGATCTGCGACGTACCGGTCGGGACCGGCATGCCGCCCTGCTGCGGCACGGACGTGGTGGCCGGGGCCGCCGCCGTCACGGCCGGCGAACCGAAGCCGCTGGTGGGCGCACCCGCGCCCCGCATCGCGCCCGTACCCGGGCCGGTGGCGATGCCGCCGTTGAACTGCGAGGCGGCCGCCTGCGTGTTGGCCTCCAGCGGGTCGGTCGGCATGGGCAGCGGCATCGCGTTGTCCGGCATGAACAGCACCGCCGGGAAGCGGACCGTCACCTCGGTACCCGTACCGCCCTCGCCTGGGCCGAACGCCACCTGGGCGCCGAGGCGGTCCGAGAGGCGGCCGACCACGTAGAGGCCGAGGCGCTGGGCGCCCACGGCGTCCGACGCGGCGTGGCTGAGAACCTTGCGGTTCGCCTCCGCGACCTCCTGCGGGTTCATCCCGAGGCCGTGGTCGCGGACCACGACGGTGACGAACTGCTCGTCACGGGCCGTGGTGACCTCGACCGGCGTGTGCGGCTCGGAGAACATGGTCGCGTTCTCGAGGAGCTCGGCCAGCAGGTGCGCCGCGTTCAGCGCGTTGTGGCCCAGCATCATCGGGTCGACGACGAGGTTCAGGCGGACCCGGTCGTACAGCTCGATCTCGGACGACGCGGTACGGATGACGTCGGAGACCGGCATCGGCTGGCGGACGCGACGACCGGAGTCGATGCCCGCGAGGACGAGCAGGGACTCCGCGTTGCGCCGCATCCGGGTCGCGAGGTGGTCGAGGCGGAACAGGTTCGACAGCGTCGAGGGGTCCTCCTCGGACCGCTCGAGGTCGTCGAGGAACGCGAGCTGCCGGTTCAGGAGCACCTGGTCACGGCGGGCCACGTTGACGAACATCTCGGCGATCGACCCACGGAGGGCGGCCTGTTCGCGGGCGACGTCGATGGTTGTCCTGTTGACGTCGTTGAACGCCGCGGCGAGCTGGCCGATCTCGTCCGAGGACTCGACGGTGATCGGGTCGAGGTCGATGCTCGGCCCCTGGCCGGGCACCGACACCTGCTCCACCAGCGTGGGGAGGCGGTCACGGACCACGCCGGCCGCCTGGGTCAGGCGGCGCAGCGGGGAGACCAGGCGACGGGCGATGACGAGGGCCATGATGACCGAGAAGCCGAGGGCCGCGATCGCGACGCCACCGGTGAGGTAGGCGCGGTTCGCGGCGACGTCGGCACGCTCCTGGGCGAAGCCCGCGGTGTCCTCGCGGACGGCGTCGCGGACGATGCGGCTCTCCTCGACCCACTTCGCGGACTCGCCCTGGAACGCGTCGGCCTGGGCCGGCTGGATCGCCGTGAGGTCACCGCGTGCGACGTAGCCGCGCACGGTGCCGTAAACGCCGTCCATGCCCGGCACCTGGTACTCGCCGGGGATGCGGTCGAAGAGGTCCTGCGTGCTGTCCCACTCGCGGTCACCCAGGTTCACCAGGTCGGCGGCGCGGAGCGCCAGGGACCTGGCGGCGGCCTCGTGCTGCGGGTGGTTCGCCACGACGCCGAGCGTCAGGCCGACGATGGGGCGCTCGTAGGTGTTGGTCAGCATGAGCTGGTCGATCGAGTGGTACGCCTCGAGGCGGGTACCCAGGTCGCGGTCCTCAGAGGTGTCCGCGATGGCGTCCATCACCTCGAGGGCGCCGTCGATGTACGTCCCGTAGGCGTCGGTCGCGACCTGCTCGGTGAGCCGGCCCTCGGCGACCTTCTTCTGCACGTCGGTGATGGCCGCGCGGTCCTCGATGGTCTGCGTGACCGCGTCCTTGACGCGCTGGTCCAGCATCGAGATGTCGATGTCCAGCAGCTCGTCGTCACGGGCGTCGAGGGCCGTGATCGTCTGCGCCTGGGCGGCCGGGGCGGACCACTTCGGGTTGCCGTCCTTGTCCATGACCTGCTTGCCGTCTTCCCCGATCTCCGGGGTTCCGCGCAGCAGGGCGACGCGGGCCTGGTCACCCGTCGCGCTGCTGTCGATCATCGCGACGATGTTGTACGCCCGCTCCTGCGCGAACGCCGTGCCTGCCTGGTCCTGGTACTCGAGCGCTGCGACGAGATCAGCGGTCTGCTGCGCGCGCATCGCGTCGGCCACAGAGAGGCCGATGATGTACGCCGCAGCGATGACCAGGACGACGGCAGGCGTGACCAGTGTCGCAAGAACTTTCCCGCGCACTCCCAACCTGCGGAACATGCGTACCTCTCTCCATCACTGATCCGGAAGGGGTGGCGTGCGTGGTGCCCGCCGAACACCCCTCGGTGCTGCGTACAAGTTACCGGCACCCGGTTTCCGCTGGCGACCTTCGTGAGGCCACACGGAAGTAGGCTTCATCGATGTGCGAGCCGTCACGATATCCGGACCGGGGCCATCAGGGAAACTCTCCATTTCATCCCTGAACCACCCGAATGCTGGCCAAAGCGACGTGGTGATCACCGTCGCCGCCGCCGGAGTGAACCGTGCTGACCTGCTACAACGGGCCGGATACTACCCCCCTCCGGCGAATGCCCCGGACTGGCCGGGTCTTGAGATATCCGGAACTGTGAAGCGTGTCGGACACGGCGTGTCGCGCTGGCGCGCCGGGGACCGGGTCGTCGCGCTGCTGGAGGGCGGCGGATACGCGGAGGAGGTCGCGGTCCGGGAGACCCAGGTGCTCCCGGTGCCGGACGGCATCGACCTGGTCGACGCCGCGGCCCTGCCCGAGGCCGCGTGCACGGTCTGGAACAACCTCGTCGACGTCGGCCGGCTGCGCCCCGGCGAGTGGGTGCTGGTCCACGGCGGCTCCGGCGGCATCGGCAGCATCGCGATCCAGGTCGCCAAGGCGCTCGGCGCCCACGTCGCCACGACGGCGGGCGGCCCGGAGCGCGCGGCACGGTGCGCCGAGCTCGGCGCCGACGTCGTCGTCGACCACCGGCAGGAGGACTTCGTCGAGGCGGTCCGCTCCGCCACGGACGGCCGCGGGGCCGACGTCGTGCTCGACCTGCTCGGCGGGGGCGCCCTGGGCGACAACGTCCGCGTGCTGGCCCGCGGCGGCCGCCTCGTCGTCATCGGGATGCAGCAGGGGCGGCGCGGCGAGCTGGACCTCAGCGCGCTCCTCTCCCGGCTCGGCACGATCTCCGGGACCATGCTCCGGTCGCGCCCTCCCGAGGAGAAGGCGCGCATCGTCGCCGATACCGAACAACACCTGTGGCCACTGTTCGCCTCAGGCCAGGTCCGGCCGGTGATTCACGCTCGCATCCCGTTCGCGGAAGCGCAGTCGGCACACGATCTGCTGGAGTCGGGAGAGGCATTCGGCAAAGTGCTCCTGGTCCCCTGATCAACGCGTGCCTATATATAGGCATGGCCGACAATTTCGTTCCCCACCCGGTAATGCAATGCAGGCGACCGCCGATTCGGGCAAGACTGGACCCATGAACGACGAGCGAGCCACCCCCCAGTCCGCCGAGCGACCCGACGACCGCCGCGACCAGACCCATGCCGCGCACCCTCAGGTGGTGACGCCCGACGGCGCGGCCGTGCCGCCGGAGCGCGAGCCCGAGGGCGCCGGCGACGAGCGCGAGGTCGACGAGGCCGAGGCCGTCGTGGGCCAGGTCGAGGAGCCGGCCAAGGTCATGCGCATCGGCGGCATGATCAAGCGGCTGCTCGACGAGGTGCGGGACGCCCCGCTCGACGAGGCCGCCCGGACCCGCCTCGCCGAGATCCACGAGCGCTCGATCCACGAGCTCGAGGACGGGCTCTCCCCCGACCTGGTCGACGAGCTGCACCGCATCACGCTGCCGTTCTCGGACGACTCCGCGCCGTCCGACGCGGAGCTGCGCGTGGCGCAGGCGCAGCTGGTGGGCTGGCTCGAGGGCCTGTTCCACGGCATCCAGACGGCGCTCGTCGCGCAGCAGATGGCGGCGCAGGCGCAGCTCTCGCAGATGCGCCGCGCGCTGCCGCCCGGAACCGGCGCCTTCGGCCCGGCCGGCCCCGGCGGGCCCACCCTGCCCGGCGCCTCGGACGACGAGTCGGGCGAGCGCCGGACCCCCGGCCAGTACCTCTGACCTCCGCCGTTGCCTCCGGGACGCGACCCCCGGAGGCAGCGCGGCGGGTAAAGGCCGGGGCGCCTACAGGTCGACCGGGTCCACGAGGAAGCCGTCCTCGTCGGCGATCTCGCCGCCGGCAGCGCCGTGGATCGCGCTCGCGAGCCGGGCCACCAGCTCCGCGGCGCGCTTGCGGGCGATCCGCAGCTCCATGTTGGGGAACTCCCGCTGGGACTCCACGAGGTCCTGCGGCTCCCAGTGCACCCAGTAGCAGACCGCCCCCTGCTCGGCCCACGGCAGGCCGCGCAGCAGCCGCGGCAGCTTCTCCTCGCCGCTGATCTCGACCGAGACGATGCCGTCGACGCCGAGCTCCACCACCAGGCCGTACCCGTCCAGCACGCGCGGGCCGGTGAGCGCCTTGATGTCGTACTCGTCGGCGGCCGCGTGCAGCTTCTTGCGCAGCTCCGGGTCCATGGTCTCGCCCCGGTAGAGCGGCTTGTCGGCGATGCCGTCGGGCGGCCCGCCCCACTCCTTGCCGTCCATGTGCAGCCGGGCACGCGGGTGCACCTTCTGCAGGATGGCGTGCGCGGCCTGCGGGTCGAGCCAGACGTCGGAGTAGACGGTCATGTCGATCGCAGCCCCGGCGTCAGGGGTCAGCACGACGCCAGCGCCCGGCCGCGTCGTCGGACCGTCCGGGGCGGTGTCCCAGAGGCCGCCTACGTCCAGGCGGAGGGAGCCGCCGAGGCGTCGCGCGACGGCGACCAGCCACTCGATCAGACGGCGCTCCTCGCGCTCGGGCATGGCGGCGGCGAACGCCCGCCCGACGCCGTCGCGGTCACCCGCGGGGAACGGCGGCTCGCCGCGCTCCCGGTGGCAGACGATGTCGAAGGCCAGCTCGGCGCCCGGCGGCACGCCGAGGTCGAAGCCGTCGCCCACGGGCTGGTATGGCCCGTTCATCACCGCGTGCCGCGAGACCCGCAGCACGCCCGGCTCCCGGCCCTGGGCGCGGCGGCCCTGCGGAGCGCCGGCCACGTTGCCCGGGAGGATCCCGGCCGGGACCACGTCCCAGCGGGTGGCGGAGAACCGGGAGAGCGCGAGGACCTCGATCTCGTCCAGCTCCACGTCACCGGGCACGGTCAGCACGTGCCGGGCCTGGTGCGCCTGCGCAACCGTGCGCGGCAGGAGAGGAAGCTGGGGAGCGGCCATCGGGGTCCCTTCTCGGTCCGGGTGCCCGGTCCGCGCCGGGCATCCGGAGCCTACCTCCCGGCGAACGCCCGTCGGGGCGCCCGGCGGGACTGCCCGGGGGCCTCGACCGTCAGGCCCCGCTCACACCGTCGTGCGGTGGAAGTTCTGCGAGGAGCGGGACGCCGTCGGGCCGCGCTGGCCCTGGTAGCGGGATCCGTACAGGTCCGACCCGTACGGGTGCTCGGAGGCCGACGAGAGCCGGAAGAAGCAGAGCTGGCCGATCTTCATGCCCGGCCACAGCTTGATCGGCAGCGTCGCGACGTTGCTCAGCTCCAGCGTCACGTGCCCGCTGAACCCGGGGTCGA
Source organism: Promicromonospora sp. NPDC060204 (assembly GCF_042728455.1). NCBI lineage: Bacteria > Bacillati > Actinomycetota > Actinomycetes > Micrococcales > Promicromonosporaceae > Promicromonospora > Promicromonospora sp. NPDC060204. The sequence continues at coordinate 28,515 of NZ_JBHWZO010000024.1, read as the reverse complement.
TGAAGCCGGCCGTCGAGTGCGTCAGCAGGCCGAGCCGGCCGAGGGAGGACTTGCCCTCCAGGCGGGCCGCGACGTCGTCGGGCAGCGTGACCGCCTCGAAGGTGCTGCCGAGCACGAACTCCCCCGGGTGCAGCACGAAGGCCTCACCGTTGTCGGCCTCCACGAGCCGGGTCAGCTCGGGCTGGTCCGTCGCGGGGTCGATGAAGGGGTACTTGTGGTTGTCGAACAGCCGGAAGAACTTGTCGAGGCGCACGTCGATGCTCGACGGCTGCAGCATCGACGCGTCGTACGGGTCGAGGACGACACGGTCGGCCTCGAGCTCGGCACGGATATCGCGGTCGGAGAGGAGCACCCGGATACGGTACTGGGCGGCGGGGGGGGGCGCCGCCCCCGCCCGGGGCGGCGCCCGCCCCGCCCGGGCCCCCCCCCCCCCCCCGCGGCGCCCCCCGGCCCCTGGCCCCGAACGTGGTGGCCGAGCTGCGCGAGCGCTACCACCTGGAC
>NZ_JBHWZO010000024.1:0-28004 GCF_042728455.1 Promicromonospora sp. NPDC060204 | reverse complement strand
TTTTTGTTTATACCATAAAGATAGGGGGGGGGGTGTGGCGCACCCGGTTAGGGTCGGGGGGGGCGGGGGGCGGCGCCGCCCCGTCCGGGAGCGGCGCCGTCCGCGCCGGGACGACGACGCCGCGTCAGCGGGCGGCCGTCACCACTGCAGCGGCCGGTGCTTCGCGTCCACCGACCAGTAGCCCTTGCGCATCACGAGGTACAGGATGCCCTCGATCGCGCCCCAGATCGCCGGCACGAACCACGCCTGGCCCAGGGAGACCGCCGTGATGAGGAGCATGATCCAGCCCAGGCCCTTGTAGCCAAGGTAGAACCGGTGGGCCCCGACGACGCCGAGCAGGATCCCGAGCAGGCCCGCGGTGATGCGCGACTTGCGGCCCGGCACGTGCTCCGGCGGCGGGGTGGGGCGGTCGTAGTCGTACTGCTGCTGGTAGTTCGCGGGTCCGGACTTGGCCGCGGACCCGGACTTCGGCTTCTGCAGCGCGCGCGTCTCCTGCGGAGGCGGCGGTGGCTGCGGCGGCCGCGGAGGCAGGGGCTTCGTCTCCTGGTAGATCGGCTCGGTCGGCTTCTCGCTGGGGTGCTCGCTCACTGCTGCTCCGGCTGCTCGGCGACACTCGCGCGGATCTGGTTCGGGCATCCGGGCGAGTTTGGGTATGATCAGGTCGCGCGCCAGGTTCACGGGCGCTGTTGCGGAACCCTAGCGGGATTCCGGAACGGCAGAAAACCGGTCAGAACCGGACGTTGCGGGTGTAGTTCAATGGTAGAACTTCAGCTTCCCAAGCTGATAGCGCGGGTTCGATTCCCGTCACCCGCTCCAGCACGAAGCCCCAGGTCAGAGCAGGTTTTCTGGCCTGGGGCTTCGTCGTTCCCGGGGGTCCTCCGGTCAGGCAACCGGCAGGAGCTTGAAGATCAGGATCCCCAGGTGCTTGTTCATCCACGCCTGCTTGTGCGGGTAGCGACGCCGGGCGTCCTCGGACAGCTGGGGCTCGACAGCGGCCTCGACCCGGAATCCGGCTGCGCTGAACAGGTTGAGCAGGTCGGCGAGCGTGTAGCCGTGCTTCGTGAGGGCGACCCGGTCGTCCCACCCGCGGTGGTAGTAGGTGTACGGAGCCGTGGAGTAGTACTCCTCGCCGAGGGTCGTGCCGTTCTGCTCCGCCCGTTCGACGGCCCACCGGATCGGGTGGGTCCTGGTCAGCAGGACGAATCCGTCGGGGGCGAGCATCGTCCGCGCCACCCGCAACGTACGCACCGGGTCGTCCGCGTAGCCGATGGTCTGCAGGAACAAGATCCGGTCGAACCTCCGGTCCGCGAGCCCGGGCACTGACTCCAGGTCGGAGAGGTCGCCCCGGACGAGCTCCATGCCTGGTGTCGGGCCGGCCGGGAAGTTGCCGCTGATGTCGACACCGACGGAGGCCGTCGCACCGTCGCGAACCAGCTCGGCGAGCTTGGCTCCGTTGCCACAGCCGACGTCGAGCACCGAGAGTCCGCCGACGTCGCCCAGGAGGTCCCGCTGTGCGGGCCACTCCACCAGGCGGTCCAGGGAGTCCTCCTTGGACCTGGCCTGCTCATAGCCCTGGGCGAGCCTGAGCCACGGCTGGCTCTCGTCCCCGCCGCTCCCAGGGGAACTGGTCGTCGCGCGAGAGTCGTCAGGTGCCGTCACGAAGCTGAACCTAGCCGCGCGGCGCCCTCCAGGCGAGGGGTCGGGCTCGCACGTCTCCGTCTACCGGATCCCGCCGTCGCACTAGCGGCAGTCGATGGTGTGGTCGGCCGGCCAGACCGGGTCGTACGAGGTGCCGATCACGGTCAGGGTTCCACCTTCCTGCCCCAGATCCAGGTCGTAGCGGCCGTCACGGATCGGCCGGGCGCGGTCGTCGGCGGTCCAGGTCCCGGTCCGCTGCCCGACGCCGAGACCCCGCACCACGTAGACGTCTCCGCCCCCGGACAGCAGATCCGATGTCTCCCGCGTCACGACGCGGCAGCCGTCGGAGGCCTCGTGCGGGAGCACCCGGTACTCCGCCTCGTAGAACATGTCACCGGTAGCCGCGAGGCCGATGCTCACCACAGCCAGGACCGTCGAGGCTGCGCGGATCCGGCGCAGGACCGCCCGTCTTGCTTCCTGCGCCTCGTCGACGGCAGGCACACGGGCGGAGCGCGGGTACCAGAGAAGCACCAGCGCGACGGCGGCGAGCACGACGCCGAGTCCCCAGCCGGGGACGACGTGACCCCGGACGACCAGCACCCAGCCGAGCCAGGGCGCCACCGCCGCGAGCGCCACGCCGCAGAGTCCGGCGAACCTCATCGCGCTGAACGCTCCGGCGGCTCCCGTGCGCATCAGAGCCGCGCGAACCGGGCGCGGGCGAAGGAGTAGCCGCCGAACGCGGCGATACCCACCCCGACCACCAGGAGCAGCACCGTGCCGTACGGCTGGTCGCGCATCGTGTGCAGCGCCTCGTCGAGACCGCCGGCCTGCTCGGGGTCCGTGGTCACCGCGGCGGCGACCACGAGGCCGCCGACGACGCCGAGCGCGATCCCCTTGGCCACGTAGCCCGCCTGTCCGAGCCGCACCACCACCGGGCGCACGGCACTGCCGCCCGTGCCGACGAGGTCCTCCAGGAACTTCTTCCGGACGCCCTTGACCACGTGGTAGCCGCCGACGCCGACGATCACCAGACCGGCGGCGCCCACCAGCCAGGCACCCGCGGGCATCGCGAGGACGCGGGCCGTCAGGCTCTCCTCGCTGCCGCTACCGCTGCCGCCGCCGCCGGAGCCCTGCGCATACCGGACGCCGGTGACCGCGAGCGCCCCGTAGAGCACAGCCTTGGCCACGCTCTTGGCGCGCGCCGCCACCTGGTTCTCCGCGTTCGGCACGCCGACGACGGCGGTGGCGAGCTGCCAGAGCGCGAGCGCGGTGAAGCCCACGGCGACCAGCCAGAGGAGCGCCTCCCCGCCGGGCATCCGGGCCACCGCGCGGAAGGCGCCGGACTGGTCGGCCTGCCCCTCGGTCTGCCCCAGCGCGAGCTGGACGGCGAGCCAGCCGATCAGCAGGTGCAGCACGCCGGAGGCGACGTAGCCGCCCCGGGCCAGGCCTCGGACGGCGCGGCTGTTGCGGACCCGCCGGACGGCGTCGCCGGCAGCAGTGGAGTTCTCGGACACGGGACACCTCCGTCGGGCCGCGGGAGTCGCGACGCCGTACACACTGGCGCACCCGCACGCCGCTCAGCAAGAACCGCGGCCCGGCATGCCCAGCGAGAACGCCGCGGGCCGGACCCACCGCCCGGCCCGCGGCGTTCGTTCGTGGGGGGAGCCGCGCTCAACCCCGGACGGGCGCCGTCACGTGCAGCGACACCGGGAGGCCCTCCCCGGCGGCGGGGACCCAGCCGGTCCAGCATCGCCAGACCGCGCGCCCGTGTGCCGGGCCGGCGTGATGCCCCAGCCGCTCGGTGAGGTGGAGCATCCGGGCGAGCCGTGCGGCGTCGGGCTCGCGCGCGGCGACCACGTCCACGGTCAGCACGCCCACGACGTCGTCCTCGAGGTCGAGGTGGTCCACGCCCGCCCGTACGTCGAGGGTGTGGATGTCGAAGATGTGGGCGATGAGCGCGGTCACCTCCACGAGCTCCGCGAGGTGTGCGCCCGGCGTCGGGCAGCCCTCCGGGCCGAGGCCCGCGTTGCAGGATCCTGCTGTCATGTGGGCCACGCCCGGACCTCGCGGATGCTGCCCCGCAGGTCGCCGTAGACATACAGGTCCAGGTCGTTCCAGCACCCGGTCCACATCGTGAAGCCCGGCCGGGTCGCCGGATAGTCCGTCGCCACGGTGATCCCGAGCTGCGCCGCGATCGCGGCACCCTCCGAACGCCGTGTCGGATGCACCACCAGATGATCACGGAACACCTCGACCCACTTGACCCGCGCATCCCCGATCTCTGCCAGCAGCAGCGTCGCACCCGTCGCGGAATCCGCCAGGTTGCCCGCAATCGTTGCCATTTCTCCCACCTCTCTGCACCTACCTCTAGGCGCATAGACAGCCTGTTGCGGGTTAACTGGGAGTTGCAACCGCTACGCGGAAAAGTTGCGTATACGCACTGGCTGCGGGTTAGGTGGGTTCCGTGTCTAGAGAGGGACGTGTGACTGCCGCAAGCATCGCCAAGGATCTTCGTGCCGCGATCCGCTCCGGGACCTACAAACCGGGCGATCGTCTTCCGAGCGAAGCAGCGCTCATGTCGAACTACGGCGTGGCCCGCATGACCGCGCGCCACGGCCTGTCGATGCTCAAGGACGAGGGTCTGACCGTGACCCGGCACGGCTCCGGCGTGTTCGTGCGCGCCTTCGAGCCGATCGTCCGTGACAGCACGGGCGGAAAGCCCGGCGAGTCCACGGTGACGGCCGAGATCGACGAGACGGGCGCGGGCCTCACGGTCCGCACGCTTGCCGTCACGGCGGAGGCCGAGCCCTCGGAGAAGATCCGCGCCACCCTCGGCCTCGCCGAGGGCGACAAGGTGACCGTGCGCGAGCGCCTGCACCTGCGGGAGCGCAAGCCCGTCCTGTTCGCGACGTCGTACCTGCCCGCGTCGATCGCGGCCGGGACGCCGATCGCGGACCAGGAGGTCGGGCCGGGCGGCACGCACGCGCGTCTGACCGAGGCGGGGCACGCGCCCGTGCGGTTCCGCGAGGACGTGGTGGGCCGGATGCCGACGATCGAGGAGATCGAGGAGCTGCGCATCGAGCCCGGCACCCCGGTGCTCGCGGTCACGCGCACCGCGTTCACCAAGGACGGCTCGGCCGTCGAGGTGAGCCACGTGGTGCTGGACGCGGGCGAGTTCATGCTCCGCTACGACATCGACTGAGCCGGAGGTGCAGCGCAGGGTGGGGGCCGAGGAACGAGGCACCCGCCCGAAGCGGAACCGCAGGCTCAGTCGACACAGGTAGAGCCTGAGCCGGAGCCCCACCCGCCTCACACGAGCCGGAGCCTTCGCTCCGCCACGCCGATCCGGACCTCCTGCCCCCAGGAGACCTCGAGCCGGTCCGCCTCCATGCCGTCGCCGAACACGACGAGCCGGTCGGACTGGACGGTCACCACGAGCTCGCCGCCGCGCCCGAGCACACCTTCCGTCATCGTGACGCCGGTGATCGGCGACGGCCACGCCTCCCGGACGAACCAGGCCAGCGCCGGGTCCGTGGGACCGGGCAGCCGGCGCCCGCCCCGGTCGTGCGCGATCGACGCGCACCAGCCGGTGGCGCCGGTGCCGGTGCTGACGATCAGGCCCGACGACGACTGCCGCTCCGTACCGCCGTCGACCCCCAGCAGGTAGCGCGCCGACTGGTGGCTCGGGTGACCCAGGAACAGCTCGTTGACGGCGTGCAGCTCCTGGCCGTCGTCGAGGCGCGCGTGGACCATGGTGAGCTCGTCGTGGAGCAGCGACGCGGACGACGCCTCGTTCGCGCCGCCCCGCGGCGCGGCCAGGCTGCCGATGATCTCCGCGACATCGCCGACGTCGTGCCGCACGAGCACCCCGAGGTTGGTGCCCGGTTCGGGGTCGACGCCGATCACGAGCTGCCGGTCCAGGTACTTGGCCACGTTCGCGACCAGCCCGTCCTGCCCCACCACGAGGACGACGTCCTCGGGCGCGAAGAGGAACCGGTCCAGGTCCGCGCGCTCCACCTCCGCGAGCGCCCAGTCGGACGGCACGCTCGCCGCGACCACCTTGCGGGCGGTCGCGGCGGCGTCGTGCCGGGCCTCGACGTCGGCGAGCGTGCGGCCCCGGGTGCGGAGGAAGAACTCCGCCTGGCCGCGGGTCGCGTGCCGGTCGAGCAGCTCGTCCAGCTCCGTCCGCCGGTGCACCAGGACGGCGCGGGTGCGGAGGGCCATGTCAGCGCTCCGCGGCCGGCGCGCCGTTCGCCGCGGCGGCACCGTCCGACGTCGGCTCGCCCGCCCGTGCCGTCAGCGCGCCCAGGAGGCCGCTCACCAGGTCGGGCGTGACGGTCAGCGAGCCAACGTTCGGCAGGTGCGGCGCGGCGTCGCGCAGGGCGAGCGCCATGAGCACGTCGCGTCCCACGTTCGCGTAGACCGCCATGAGCGCGGCCTCCTTGGCCGCCTCGGCCTCACCCAGCCGGCGTAGCGAGGCCGCCTGGGCGGTCGCCGCGATCTCGCGCCGCTCGGCGTCGGACTTCGCGGACACGAGGGCGGCGGCCGCGGCCTCCTCCGCCTCGCGACGCTTGTTCGCACCCTCCTGGGCCACGAGCTGCTCGCGCCGGGAGGCGAGCTCGATCTGGCTCGCGAGCTCGTTCTCGGCGATCTTGCGCTCCCGTTCGACGGCGACGGCGCGGCGCTCGTAGGTCGCACGGTCGGCCTCCGCCTGGAGCCGTTCGCGCACGGGCGTGCGCAGGGCCTTCTCGACGTCGCCCTCAGGCCGGACGGCGAGCACCCGGACGCCCAGGATCTCGATGCCGGTCGCGGCCAGGCGCGCGTCCTCGCCGAGGGCGCCAAGGGCAGTCCGCACGCGGCCGACGCCGGACTCCAGCGCCTCCTGAAGGTCCAGCGTGGCGATGAGGTCGACCGTGAGGCTCTGCGCGAGCTGGCCCACGATGGCCCCCACCTGCTGGCGGCCGCTCGCCTCCTGCCCCTTGCCCGTGACGGGGAAGATCCCGAAGTCGAGGCGCTGGGACGCGAGCACCGGGTCGCCGAACCGGTAGGTGACGTTGGACTGCACGCTGACGTCCTGCTGGTCGCGCGTGACGGCGTGGAACAGGACGGGGAGCTCCTGGTCGGTGGCGGGCACCTCGCTGAGCACGGACGTGTCGGGCCGGAACCAGAACGCCTGGCCCACCCCCTCGTGCCGCACGGCGCCGTTGCTGAGGTGCACCACGTAGTCGCTCGCGGTGCCCAGGAACTGGCGGAACCCGGGGTAGCGCTTGATCGTCGCCATCGTCTGACTCTCCTTGGATCGTTGTCGTCAGATTGACGATATCTACCCGCTCAGCTTTTCGTCAAGGTGACGAGAATGTACGGTCGAGGCATGGCCCGCACCACACCCGTCCCGTCCGCCGTACCCGACTCCGCGGGCGCCTTCCCCGTCACCGTCGACGTCGTGGCGCTCACGGTGCGCGACGGCGCCCTGCAGGCGCTCGTCGTCGACCGCCTCCTGGAGCCGCACCGTGGCCGGGCGGCGCTGCCGGGCGGGTTCGTGCTACCGGGCGAGACCCTGGAGCAGGCGGCGGGGCGGGAGCTCGCGGAGGAGACCGGGCTGACCGTCCCGGCCGGCGCGACCGGCACCGGCCCGTGGCACCTGGAACAGCTCCGCACGTACGGACCCCTCGGGCGTGACCCGCGCGGCCCCGTGCTCTCGGTCGCCTACCTCCTGCTCGCGCCGGCCTTCGGGCTGCCCGCGGCGGGCGGCGACGCGGCCGAGGCCCGCTGGGTACCCGTCGGCGGGCTCGGCGGCGGGCGGGGCGCAGGCCTCGCCTTCGACCACGACGGCATCCTGGCCGACGGCGTGGAGCGGGCCCGCGCCAAGATCGAGTACTCCCCGCTGGCGGCCGCGTTCTGCCCGCCCGAGTTCACGGTCGCGGAGCTGCGCGGCGTCTACGAGGCGGTCTGGGGCACGCAGCTCGACGCGCGCAACTTCCACCGCAAGGCCACGGGCACCCCGGGCTTCCTGGAGCCGACGGGGCGCCTGGGCGGAGGAGGACCCGGCCGCCCGGCCGAGCTGTTCCGGCTCGCGCCCGGCGTCGACCCGAGCGCGGCCGTGCTGCACCCGCCGCTGCTGCGGCCGGTCAGCCCTGGCCGGGACGCGCCCTCGGCTTGAGCCGCAGGTCCGGCAGCGCGGGCGCGCGCAGCGGCCCGCTCGGATATCCGTGCACCTGGCCGAACAGCCGCCCCTCGGCGCCGGCCGCGTACCCGGTCGTGCCGCCGTCGAGCTCGGCGATCTGCGCCATCCAGCCGTCTCGGGCCCGCACGATGTCCTCGTGGGTGCGGCCCATGAAGTTCCACCACATGATGACGTCCTCCTCGAACGGCAGGCCGCCGATCAGGACTGCCCGTGCCGGCGCCCCCGCCCCGGCGCGCACCACGAGCGTGGACCGGCCCGGCGCCACGTAGCCGAGGTTCGACGGCGGCACGGCGCTGCCCTCGAACGTCACGTCACCGGCGTCGACGAGCAGGGCGTGCTCGTGCCCCGCGTCGACGTCGATCCGCACCTCCGCCCCCGGCTCGAGATCGACCTGCGCCCCCACGAGCGGCGTGTAGGCCGTCGCGGGCGAGGCCAGCTCCTCCCCCGCCACGGTGAGCCGCCCCATGAACACCTGCACGACGGCGCCGTCCGCACGCACGACCGGGAGGTCCCCGTGGTGCTCGAAGTGCGGGTCGGCACCGAGCGCGGAGCCGGGCAGCGCCGTCCACAGCTGCACTCCGTGCAGCCGGGGCGGACGCACCCCGGCGGGCGACTCCTCCGAGTGCGAGATGCCCATGCCCGCCGTCATGAGGTTGAGCTCGCCGGGCCGGACCGTCTGCAGCGAGCCCACGGAGTCGCGGTGCAGGATCTCGCCCTCGAAGAGCCAGCTCACGGTCTGCAGCCCGGTGTGCGGGTGGGGCGGGACCTGCATGCCCTCGCTGTCGGAGACGTCGTCGGGGCCGTAGTGGTCGCTGAAGCACCACGCCCCGACGAGGGACCGCGCGCGCTGCGGGATGGTGCGCCGGACGTCCATCGCCCGCGGCCCGCCGAGCGGCACGTCGCGCGGGGTGAGGAGCTCGATGCCGTCGCCTTGCTCACCCGCGACGCAGACCTGCTCGGTCGGCCGGGTCTCGAGGTTGCTCATGGCCCGAGCCTAGATCGCGCGGGAGGACCCCGGGGAGGGGCCAGGGCCCCCGGGGCAGGCCGGGGGCCCTGGCAACCGCATACCCGTGGCCCGCGCTCGGCGCGTACCAGGGGCGCCGTGTCGACGTCACGACTCCGATGCGCTCGTCAGACCCGGATCGCCAGGCCTGTTCTGCACGAACACCTCGAACGCGGGCGGTCTTCCGGCCCCGTACAGGCACCTGTGGCGTCATCCACAGCCCGCACCGCGGTACGGGACGTCCTGTCGTTCTCCGGTCGACCATGTGTCCGATGCCCGGGCCGGTCGGTACTGCTGCAGCGCACCGCATCTGCACCCGGATCGTCGAACCACTGCCAACGTTTCTATCCGCGTGTCGCACCAGCGGCAACCGCTCCAGGGTTGTAATTTTCACCCTGCGGTATTACACAGTTCTATCCACAGGAAGAACCCCGAATTTCCCACACAACACACAGGGCTGTGGATCAAATCTGTGGATAACTAATTCCGTCAGACCCAGGCACGAGATCCCGGAGCGCCACCCGTGGCCGAGTCGTTGCGCCCGTCCAGCTCCTCCGGGGTGGCGATGAAGCCGCCGTCGTCCACGACGATGCCGGCGATGCGGCTGTGGAGGGACACGCCGAGGCGGGCGAGCGAGACGCGCATGCGCGCCCGGGCGATGACGTGCAGGCCCGACCCGTGCTCGAGCTCCAGCTCGTAGGGGTCGGCCGGCATCCAGGTGAGGCGGTAGGCGAACGGACCGTAGCTGCGCCAGTCCAGCGCCCCGAGGGCGCGCGGCACCCGGTCGACGCGCTCGACGTCGACCACGATCGAGCCGTCATACGCGGTGCTGCCCGCGAGCGTGTAGCGCGGGGACCCGTCCGGCGTGACCTGCTCGGCGGACACGTCGGCCGTGGCGATGAACGACCGGAGCATGGGCAGCACGTCCGTGGGCTGCAGCGCGTGCGCGGAGTAGAGGGCCAGGTTGACGGACGCCGCGGGGTCGGGGAGCAGCGGCTGCCGGCCGTCGGCGAGCACGCCGCCGGAGGTCTTGCGCGCCGCCGCGACCATCCACTGCACGATGCGAAGCTCCTCGCCCTGCGGGAGGGCGTGCGGGAAGGCGCGGGCGATCCCGTCCCGGTCGTCGTACGACGTCGGGGCGGCGCCGCGCACGTCGCGCAGGCCGTCGCTGCGCGCAATGGAGTACGCCTCCGCCTTGGTGGCGGGGATCGACAGCTCGGCGAGGTGCGCCTCGCCGACCTCGAAGGGGCCGGTCGCGACGTGCGCCTCCCCCAGACGCATGACACCAGGAACGAGCGAGTCGGGCTGCGCCATGCCCCGGAACCGGGACCCGGCCATGCGCCGCGCGCCCGAGGCGCGGGACGGTTCTCGGAGCCACGCGACCTCCGAGAACCACGCGGCGGCGAGCTCGCTGACCGCCACGGGGCCGTTCGTACTGGGCAGGATCAGAAGGTGACCCGAGGCGTGTTCCGCTGGAATCACACCCGCCAGAAATGTCATGCGGGCACCTTACTGCCGGGCACTTTCGCCCATGATGCAGGCGTGTTACAGAGAGGAAACACACTCGTGACGAAGGGCTCACGCAATTAGGGCAACGGACGGCGTAATTCCGCGGCATCGCCTCGGGCACTTCATCGACATTTCTGGGCGACTGAGTCTCAGTGCAAAATCATCAATATCGCCGTCTCGGTGCATACAAACGAGATCTATCAAGACTTAACGGCATCTGACGGATGAATACGCGCGCGGGCAGCCTGCGCCTCCGATCCCGCGTTCCAGTTACTGACGAGGCGGGCATATGATGTCAGCATGCCCAAGATCATCGGCAAGAGCCTGCACGAGCACCGCCAGATGACGAGGCACAAGCTGTTCACCGCTCTGTCCACCCTCATGGCTGAGCGCGGGTTCGACACCATCACGCTGGCCGACATCGCCGCCGCGGCGAACGTCGGCCGCACCGCTGTCTACAACCACTTCCACGACAAGGAAGCGCTGCTCCTCGGGTTCATCACGCACGAGACGGAGCAGTACGCCCACACGCTGGAGCGCGCGCTGGACGGCGTGAGCGACCCCGTGGAACAGCTGCGTACCTACATCCGCCAGCAGGCTCAGCTCACCCGCGTCTTCCACCTCGCCCCCGGCCCGGACCTGCGGACGGTCCTGTCCCGCGCCACGCAGCAGCGCCTGCGGGAGCACGCCGACATCGTGGAGGCGATCCTGCGCCGGATCCTCACCGCCGGGATCGAGGCGGGGACGTTCCCGCCCCAGGACATCGAACCCACTGTGCACCTGGTCAACGCCTGCCTGTCGGGGCGCCTCATCCCTGACGAGCCCGTGGCGCGCGAGCGCACGATCCGCGCCGCCGAGTCGTTCGTGCTCCGCGCCGTCGGGGCGCGGGTGCCGGAGCGCGTACCCGCTTAGTCGTCCGGACCCCCGTCGGGAACCTTCGCTGTCGGCATTTCGGGTGAAAACCCCTGCCTTCGACGCGGTAGCCTCGGGCCCGTGTCCTCTCCCGCCGTGAGCTCCGAGCCCGCGCCCGCGATGCGGCCGGCGCCGCTCGGCGGCGCGTTCACCCGGGTCGTCGCCGCCAACCTCAGCTCGAGCCTGGGCGACGGCATCGCGCGCGTCGCCGCGCCGCTGCTGGCCGCGCAGCTGACGAACGACCCGCTGCTCGTGTCCCTCGTGGCGGTCGCCGCGCTGCTGCCCTGGCTCCTGTTCGCCATCCCGGCCGGCGTGCTCGTGGACCGGATCGACCGCCGGCTCGCCCTCGCCCTGGCGGGCGGGGTCCGCGCCCTCGTGGCCGGCGGCCTCCTCGCCCTGCACCTCGCGGGCGCGCTCACCATCTGGTGGCTCCTGCTCGTGGTGCTCCTGTACGGCGTGCTGGAGACGGTGTACGACGGCGCCATCCGCGCCGTGGTCCCGTCCCTCGTGGGCCGCGGCGACCTGCCGCGCGCGAACTCGCGCATCGAGGCCACCGAGATCGTGGTGCAGCAGTTCCTCTCCCAGCCGCTCACGTCCTGGTTGCTCGCGTTCTCCGCGGCCTGGGCGCTCGGGCTGAACGCCGCCGCGTACGCGGTGGCCGGCGGGCTGGCGCTGGCGCTGCCCGCCGTCGCGTCCGGGATCGCCGCGCGCCGGCGTCGTGCGGAGCCGGTCGCCGGGCCGACGCCGGACGAGCCGACAGCCACCGAGGTGGGCCGAGACAGCGAGGCCGCCCCCGCCGCGGGCTGGCGGTCCGAGCTCGTCGCGGGCTTCCGGTTCATCTGGGCCAGCGCCATGCTGCGGCCGCTGTGGATCGTGAGCGTGCTCATCGGCATCTGCCACGCCGCCATCACGTCCACGCTGGTGCTGTTCATCCTGGACCGGCTCGACGTGCCCGAGGCCTGGTACGGCACCTTCATGCTGGCCGGTGCGCTGGGCGCCCTGACCGCCGCGGCGATCACGGGCCGGCTCAAGGCGCGCTTCCGGACGGGACCCGTGATGGCGGTCGCGAACGCCGTCGGCCTCGGGGCCTGGTTCCTGGCCGGCGCGTTCCCACTGGTCTGGGTGGGCGCGATCGCGATCTTCGTCTCGTTCGGCTGCACGACGACGTGGAACGTGCTGGTCATGTCCCTGCGTCAGGCCGCGGTGCCGAACCACCTGCTCGGCCGGGTGCACGGCACCTGGCGCACCGCCCTGTGGGGCGCGATGCCGCTCGGCTCGCTCCTCGGCGGACTGCTGGCCCGCTCGGGCTACAGCACCCCGCTGCTCGTCGGGGCGGCGGCCGGCCTGGTCGTCGCCGTCGTCGGGCACAAGTACATCGCCGGTCTGCCCGACCCGGAGACCCTCGACCCCGCCTGACCGGGAGCCGATGCCGGACGCCGGGCCGCGGCCGGGCCGGCAGGCCCGGCCCCCGCGCGGCCGATCAGATCCAGCGCTTCCAGCGGAAGACGCCGAACAGGCCAACGCTCACGGCGAGCATCGCGACCAGCGCCGCCGGGTACCCCCATGCCCAGCCCAGCTCCGGCATGGAGTCGAAGTTCATGCCGTAGACCGTGCCCACGAGGGTCGGGGCGAACAGGATGGCCGCCCAGCCGGAGATCTTCTTGACCTCCTCGCCCTGGCGGATGCTGACCTCGGAGAGGTGCTTCATCTCCTCGTTCTGCCGCTGCGCGACGAGCGTCGCGGCCACGGTCAGGATGTCGCGCAGCGCGGCGCGGAAGACCTCGATCCGGTCGGCGGCCTCGGTGAGGTGGTCCGCGACGTCGCGCAGGTAGGCCTGCAGCTCCGGGTCCACGCCGTACTTGTCGGCGCCCTTGGCGAGCGAGGCGCACAGCGCCTGCTCCGGCCGCACGGCCCGCTGGAAGTCGAGCACCTCGCGGGACAGCTCGTAGACGCGCCGCGACACGTCGGGCGCACCGCCCCAGACGTCGGACTCGATCTCGTCGATGTCGTGGTCCAGCCCGGCGACGACCGGCGCGTACCCGTCCACGACGCTGTCGAGGATGGCGTAGAGCACCGCTTCGGGGCCGCGCGCAAGCATCTCGGGGTCCGCCTCCAGGCGCGTGCGCACCGCGGCGAGGTCGGGCGAGGCGCCGTGCCGCACGGTCACCACGAAGTCGGGCCCCACGAACACGTGCAGCTCGCCGAACTCGACCTCCTCGGCGTCGTCCAGGTAGCGGGCGGCACGCAGCACGACGAACAGGGTGTCGCCGTAGCGCTCGATCTTGGGGCGCTGGTGCGCCTGGATGGCGTCCTCGATGGCGAGCGGGTGCAGGTCGAACTCGCGCGCGAGCGACGTCAGCTCGGTCTCCTCGGGGCGCTCCAGCCCGATCCAGGCCATGCCGCCGGGGCGGGACCGGAGCGCGCTGAAGGTCTCGGCGAGGTTGTCGTAGCCGGCGGTGCGGACGCCGTCGTCGTAGATCGCGGCGGCGACCACCGCGGAGCGCGGCTCGGGGGCGACGGGGCGCGGGGCGACGTCGGGCACGCCGACGGTGCGGCGCTGGCGCAGCGCGCCGAGCAGCGGACGGGCAGGGCGGGAGGGCAGGAACGTGGCCATGGGGGTACTCCTGGGGTCGAGCGCAGGAAAAAGGACTGCGAACGCACACCGCAGCAGCGGACGGCCGGGCGACCGGTGGACCTCACGCCCCGACAGGGGGCGGAGCGCACCGGTGCGCAGGAACCCGCGGACACGCGGGCAGGGGAACCGTCAGCTAGCTGCGGTTCGGACTACTCGGAGGCTCGCTACGGGTCATGCGCGCCACCTCCTTCGTCCTGCGGCGGTCCGCCGCACCAGTACCTTCTCGACGGGGGCCAGTCTAGCCCCGCCGCCCCTCAGGATCGAAACAGTTCGAGAGCAAGGTCACAGCAGCTCGTCACCAGGCGTCGTGCTCGCGGTGGTGCGGCCCCGGCGGGGTGTGGAACTCGTGCGGCGTGGGCGACAGGTAGGCCCGCGCGAACTGCAGCGAGGCGGCCAGGTCGTCGTGCCGCTCGGCGGCCGTGCGCGCCGCGCGGGTCGAGATCTCCACGCAGACGTCGCCGCTCCAGCGGCGCGCCACCAGCTCCTGGAGCACCTTCTCGGCGTGCATGCTGCCGCGGCCCGGGACCAGGTGCTCGTCCCGCGCGCCGTGGTTGCCGTCCGCGAGGTGCACGTGCCGCAGCCGGTCGCCGAACGTGTGCAGGAGGGTGAGCGCGTCCTGCTGGGCCACGCTCGCGTGCGACAGGTCGAGGGTCACGTAGTCGTAGTCGTGCTCGGCGGGGTCCCAGCCGGGCAGGTAGGCCTGGAACTCGCGCCGGCCACCCCGCCAGGGGTACATGTTCTCGACGGCGATCGTGACGCCGGTGGTCTCGCTCAGCTCGCGCACCTGGTCCTGGAACTGCCGCGCGTACTTGTACTGCCAGCGGAACGGCGGGTGCACCACGACCGTGCCCGCGCCGAGCTCCAGCGCCATCTCCGTGGTCCGCTCCAGCTTCGCGTCCGGAGACCGGCCCCAGACCCGCTGGCTCACCAGCAGCGTCGGCGCGTGCACCGACCGCACCGGCATGCCGTTGTCGGCGGCGAGCTTCGCGAGCGAGCGCGGGTTCTGGGTGACCTCCTCCGACCAGATCATCACCTCGATGCCGTCGTAGCCGAGCTCGGCCGCGGCCTCGAAGGCCAGCGGCACACGGCGAGGGAAGACCGACGCCGTCGAGAGCGTGACCTGCACGTCGGGTGCGGCGGGCTCCTGCGGTTCGGTCCGGATCGGTTCGGGCATGCGGGCCACCTTAAAGCGCCTTCGTAACTGAGATGTGACCGTGGGGTTCAGATGAGGTTCACGTGAGGAGACGTTCTCGCGCCAGGTCGCGCGCCGCCTGGGCGGTCGAGCACTCGAGGACGGCCCTCGCGAGCTCCACGCACTCGTCACGGGACACGCCTGCGAGGGTACCCGCGACGTCCGCCAGAGCACGAGGTGTCATGGACAACGACGTTACGCCCAGTCCCACGAGGACGGGCGCGAGCAGCGGATCGGCCGCGGCCTCGCCGCACACCCCCACCGGAGCACCATGCAACGCCCCGCCCTCGCTCGCCACCCGGACGAGCTCGAGGACGGCGGGCTGCCACGGGGTCGACAGGACGGCCACCCCGGCCAGGTCCCGGTCAGCAGCCATCGTGTACTGCGTGAGGTCGTTGGTGCCCAGGCTCGCGAACGACACCTCGGCCAGCAGGTGCCGCGCCTGCAGCGCGGCGGCCGGCGTCTCGATCATGATCCCCGGCTGCTCCAGGCCGTGCGCCGCGCACGCCGCCGCGAAGTCGCGGGACTCGTCCACGGTCGCGACCATCGGCGCCATCACCCAGACCTCGGCGGTCTCCGCGGCGGCGGCCCGGGCGATCGCGTCGAGCTGCCGGTCCAGCACGTCCGGGTGCGCGACGGCGGTGCGCAGCCCGCGCACGCCGAGCGCCGGGTTGTCCTCGTGGTCCGGCGTGAGGAACCGCAGGGGCTTGTCGGCGCCCGCGTCGAGCGTGCGGACCACCACCCGGCGGCCCGGGAAGTGGGACAGCACCGCCCGGTAGGCGGTCACCTGCTCCTCGACGCTGGGCTCCTCGCCCCGGCCCAGGAAGCAGAACTCGGTACGGAACAGGCCGACGCCGCGCGCGCCCGCGGCCGCGGCGGCCTCGGCCGCCGCCGGGTCGGCGACGTTCGCCACGAGCTCCACCTCGGACCCGTCGCGGGTCACGCCCCGGCCGTCGAACGTGGCGGCGGTGACCCGGCGCCGGGCGCCGGCGACGTCGTCGGCGGACGGGGCGCGCAGGACCGTGCCGAGCGTGCCGTCGACGACCAGCTCCTCGCCGGCCACGAGGTCGTTCGCCCCGGGCAGCGCGACGACGGCCGGGATGCCGAGGGCGCGCGCCAGGATGGCCATGTGCGAGGTGGGGCCACCGCGCGCCGTGACGATCGCGGTGACCACGGCGGGGTCTAGCATCGCGGTGTCGGCGGGGGCGAGGTCGCTCGCGACGAGCACGAACGGGTGCCCCGGGTCAGGCACGCCGGGCGGGGCGGCGCCGGTGAGCGCGGCGACGATGCGGTCGCGCACGTCGCGCACGTCGCGGGCCCGCTCCGACATCGGCGGGCCGAGCGACTCGAGCTGGGACGCCACCGCCCCGGCGGCGTCCCACACGGCGCGTTCCGGCGTGAGGTGGTCATCGCGCACGCGGCGGGCCGCGGCGGCGGCGAGGGTCGGGTCGGCGGCCATGGCCGCGGTGACGGCGAGGACGTCGGCCGCGGTGCCCGACGCGCGGCCCGCGCGCTCCGCGAGATCGGCCTCCACCCGGGCTGCGGCGTCCTCGACGGCACGGACGGCGTCGTCCGCGGAACCCGACAGGCGGCTCGTGCTCGGCTCGGGCACCCGGGCCGGCATCCGGACCACGGTTCCCACCGCCCGGCCCGGGCTCGCCGGGACTCCCGTGAGCCTCTCGCTCGTCATCCGTACGCTCCCTCGGGCTCGTCGTCGAGTGTCCTCGGAACGTTACACGCGACGGACGGGCCGAGCGAGGTCCGCTCGCCGGGTGCGGCGTCCGACGATCGCCGGGTGCGACGTTCTGACAAGATGACCGCATGGCCGAGGCCCTGAACGTCGGATCTCCCGTCGCCGGACGGGTGGTCGCGATGCGCGACGTACCGGATCCCGTCTTCGCGGAGAGCATCGTCGGCCCGGGTCTCGCGGTCGAGCCCGATGCCGAGACCGGCGGGCGAGTCGTGGCGCCGTGCGCCGGCGTCGTGGTCAAGCTGCACCCGCACGCCTTCGTGCTGCTGGCGCCGTCCGCGGGCGCCGAGCCCGCCGGGGGCCGGGGCGTCCTCGTGCACCTCGGCATCGACACCGTCCAGCTCAAGGGTGAGGGCTTCACGCTGCTGGTCGAGGAGGGAGACACCGTCACCGCGGGCCAGGAGCTCGTCGTCTGGTCCCCCACCACGGTGGCGGACGGCGGCCGGTCGCCCCTGGTGCCCGTCGTCGCCCTGGACCTGGGTACCGACGGGCTGGACGAGCTGGTCCGCCCGGGCGCCGTCGTCCGGGCGGGCGACCCGCTGTTCCGCCTGGCGTGACGCACCCGCCCCGCGCCCCGCGCGTGACCTAGGGTCGGGGCCATGGTGCGCACCGTGGTGTTCGACGTCGGCGAGACCCTGATCGACGAGTCCCGGATCTGGCTGCGCTGGGCCGAGCGGCTCGGCGTCCCGCCGCTCACGTTCCTGGGGGTGCTCGGCGGCTGCGCCGCGCTCGACCTGTCGCACCGGGAGGCCTTCGAGCTGCTGCGGCCCGGGCTGGACTTCCAGGCCGAGACCGCCGCCTGGGCGCTCGACGACCCGGACGGGCTGCGCACCGGGTTCGACGCCGACGACCTCTACCCCGACGTCCGCCCCGCGCTGGCGGCCCTGCGCGCGGCCGGCTTCGACGTCGTCATCGCCGGGAACCAGCCGCCCGAGGCACGCGCCGCGCTGGAGGCGATGGACCTGCCGGCGAGCGCGATCCGCACCTCGGACGAGTGGGGCGTCCAGAAGCCGGAGCCGGAGTTCTTCGTCAAGGTCGCGGAGCTGTCCGGCGTCGCGCCGGAGGAGATCGCCTACGTGGGCGACCGCCTCGACAACGACGTGCTCCCCGCCGCCGACGCCGGGATGCGGCCGGTCCTGCTCCGCCGCGGCCCGTGGGGCTACCTGCACGCGCTGCGCCCCGAGGCCGCGCGCACGACCGTGATCGACTCGCTGACCGAGCTGCCGGCAGTGCTCGCGAGCTGAGTGGTCAGCCGCGGAGCGGCAGGGTCAGCTCCGCGGAGCCGTCCAGCGCCACGCGGACCGGGACGCCCCAGTCCTGCTGGGCCAGGTGGCAGGCCGGGAAGACGTCGGGGTCCGGCTCGCCGTTCGGCAGCAGCGGCACCTGGTCGCACGACGCCGCCTTCGCGGTCACGTGCAGGATGCCCTCGGCCACGTCGGGGTTGATCACCAGGTCGCGGAACAGGTCCGTCCCGTTCCCCGCCCCCGACAGCAGCAGCTCCGGCGGGGTCGCGCTGACCTGGAGCGACGTCGACGGGCCCCAGCGGTCGTCGAGCTTCTGGCCCGGGGCGGGCGCGAACGGCACATCGAGCCGGAGCGCACCCGCGGCCACGTCGGTGGCGGGCCGGGCGACCTTGTGCGCGCCGGCGTCGAGCACCTCGCCCGCGAGGCCCGCCGGGAGCGCCACCCGCGTGAGCCGGTGCGCGGCCGACTCCACGACGAGCAGGTGCACGGCGTCGTCCGCGACCTCGACCAGCACGTCCGACGGCTCCGCCAGGTCCTTCGCCAGGGTCGTCACCTCGCCGGAGGCCGGGTCGTACCGGCGCACGGCGCCGTTGTAGGTATCGGCGACGACGACGCTGCCGTCCGGCAGCACCGCCACGCCGAGCGGGTGCTGCAGCAGGGCCTGGTCGGCAGCGCCGTCGCGGTGCCCGAAGTCGAACAGACCCTGGCCGACGGCGGTCTCGAGGGTCACCTCGGTCTCGCTCACGGGCACCACGCGGCGCAGGGCGGAGGTCTCGGCGTCGGCGAGCCACAGCGCGCCGTCGGCCGCGGCCGCGAGGCCCGAGGGCTGCGCGAACCACGCGCCCTCGCCGGGGCCGTCCTCCAGGCCCTCGTTCATCGTGCCCGCGAGCAGCGAGACCTGGTCGAGGTGCGGGCCGGGGTGGAAGTCCCACAGGGTGTGGTTCCCGGCCATCGCGACGACGAACACGCCACGCTCGGCGGACCACTCCACGTCCCACGGCGAGGACAGCCGGACGCTCAGCGCGTCGTACGCGTCGTCGGTGTCGAACGCGCCGACCGTGCCGGCCACGTTCTCCTGGCCACCCACCATGAACTGCTGCCCCGTGCCGGCGACGGTGCGCACGGTGCCGTCGGACAGCCGCACCCCGCGCAGGGCGTGGTTGACCGTGTCGGCGACCACGACGTCGTACCCGAGGCTCGCGGTCAGGTCCGCGGGCACCAGGCACAGCCCGTTCGGCTCCGAGAACCGCGCCTCGTCGGGCCCGCCGTCCACCAGGCCCCGTTCGCCCGAACCGATGCGCCGCACCAGCGTCTCGCCGTCGGGCGCGAGCTCCGCGAGGGAGTGGTGCCCGGCGTCCGCGACCAGGAGGTTGCCGTTCGGCAGGGCGAGCGCCTTGGCGGGGAACCGCAGCGTGCCCGACGCCGGGGCGGGCGGCACGTACGGACCCGAGCCGCGGTGCAGGGTGCCCTTCAGCGCGTGCTCGGCGACCAGGTCGTCCACGAGCGCCGCGATGGCGGAGCCGTGCCCCTCCCCCGCCATCTGCGCCACGATGTAGCCCTCGGGGTCGATGACCACGAGCGTGGGCCAGGCCCGCGCGGTGTATGCGCCCCAGGTGACCAGCTCGGGGTCGTCGAGCACGGGGTGGCGCACCTCGTACCGCTCGACGGCGGCCGCGAGCGCGTCGGGGTCGGCCTCGTGCTCGAACTTGGGCGAGTGCACGCCGATGATCACGAGCTCGTCGCGGTGCCGCTCCTCGACCTCGCGGAGCTCGTCCAGGACGTGCAGGCAGTTGATGCAGCAGAAGGTCCAGAAGTCGAGCACCACGATCTTGCCGCGCAGCTCGGAGAGCGTGACGGTACGGCCGCCGGTGTTCAGCCAGCCGCGCCCGACGAGCTCGGACGCACGGACCCGGGGAAAGTTCTGGACGGTGGCGCTCACCGGCCCATTGTCACTCCCGGGGCGCGGCGTCCTTGCCGCCGTCCGCCCTGCGGGCACGCCACTGCTCGACCAGCGCCTTGTCGGCCCGGCGGCGGGTGAGCTCGCTCTTGCTGGAGTGCACGGCCGCACGGTGCGCGAGCAGGGCAGCGCGGTCCCGCTCGAGGGCCCACATGAGGGCCTCCCGCACGTCGGCGCGGGTCACCCGCGCGCTCCGCGTCTCGTCCATCGTCCCGATCATTCTCGCCGTTTCGTGTCCTTCGGCGTCCGAAGCGGGCGCCGCCAACGTTTCAAGAGGCTGCCGAGGATCTTTTGTGACACCTCGGGGCTTCCTGGCTTTCACCCGGCCATGGTTGGGTGTAGCAGAGGAACGTACCGCGCAAACCTGGCAGCGCGATATCCGTCTATCGGATGACTTTCCCGGGCAGATCGGCGTGTCGCCAACTTGCTGCCGTGTCGTGTTGGTGGGTGAGGAGAGGATCAGGGCATGGACCGCGACCAGGCCAGGAAGATGAAGGAGCAGCTCACAGCCTTCGCCCGAGAGCTAGCCGAGAAGCACGGGGCCGTGGCGACACCGCGGTCGCCCGGTGCCCAGACGGAGGCCGACGCCGCGGACGCCGTGCGGGCGCCCACCCTGGCACTGGGTCTGGTGCCACAGGCGGACGGCGAGTTCGGCATCGCCGTCCGCTACCGGCTCGGGATGCCCCGGGCCCGTTCGATCGTGCGCAAGGTCTCGGCGGAGATCGGGCCCACCGCCGACATCCGCCGCACCGGTCGCATCCGCCCGGTGAGCGAGCTGGGCCCGCGTCCGCCCGCGCCGACGTCGCAGGCGGACGGCGACACCGACCGGCGCCGTCCGCTGCGGCCGGGCATCTCCATCGGCCACGTGGGCGTCACGGCGGGCACGCTCGGTGCCTTCGTGACCCGCGCCGTGCCCGGCGACGGCCACCTGTACGCGCTGTCGAACTACCACGTGCTGGCCGGCTCGCCCGAGGCGCGGCCCGGCGACGTCGTCCTGCAGCCGGGGCCGGCGGACGGCGGGCTGGCGCCCGGCGACCGGATCGGTGAGCTCACGCAGGTGGTGGACCTGGACTCGGCCGAGCCGTCGTACACGGACGCCGCGATCGCGCGCCTCGACCGGGTCCCGGTCAGCTTCGACTACCCCGTCGGGCGCGTGGTCAAGACCGCCCGCGCCCTGGGCGGCGAGATCGTCGGCAAGGTGGGCCGGACGACGGCGACCACGCGCGGGCGGGTCACGGCCATCGAGCTGGACGACGTCATCGTCGGCTACGAGGACCTCGGCGCCCTCACCTTCGACGACCAGATCGAGATCGAGTGCCTCGACGACGGGCCGTTCTCCCGGGGCGGGGACTCGGGTGCGCTCGTCTACCGGGAGGACGGCGTGGCCATCGGTCTGCTCTTCGCCGGGTCCGAGTCGGGCGGCCGCAGCGGGAAGGGACTCACGTACGCCAACCCGATCGACCAGGTCCTTGAGATACTGGGTGTGGAGCTGGCGAGGGAGCAGGCCCATCCGTTCGCATGAGGTCCGCGACGGCCCGCTTCCACCCGGGGCGGGCCCGGGTGCCCCCGGGTGATGTTCGGCATGCGCACCAGCGTTTCCCCCGCCGGGCGTGTCGCGATCGGCGATCGGCGCGATGGGCGTGTCGGCGCGGCGCGTCGCGGCCTACAACCCGGCTGACCTGCGGCGCTGTCCGAGGTGCCGAAGTGGGTCCCGCAGGCCCTCTCGGTCCCGGTGGAAGGGGGTAGACACGGGGGACACAATGGATGACCAGGAGGTGATCGGGATGGCAACACTCGACGAGGCTCGGTCGGCAAAAGCCGCATTGCGGGAAAAAGTGACTGGGCTCGACGGTGTGATCGGGGTTGGCGTCGCCCCAGAGTTCACGGCGTCAATCAGCCAGCCACCACGTGAGCACCCCGCTCGAAAGCAAGCACAGCCCGGCACGTCCGGCAGGTCGCCGGTCGAAGTTCTCTCCGAGGACGAGCTTGTCGAGCAGGTGGCAGGACCCGGCGGTAGCTGGGTGCTGCAGGTCAACGTGACGGACGCCCGTCTCGTGGACAAGATCCCCGAGGAGATCAACGACGTCGCGGTGCGCGTGCGCGTCGTAGGCGCCGTCCGGGCGGGCTGACACCCGGAACCGGCCCGGGCACCGGAGCAGAGCGGACGCCGAGCGCCCGCTCCACCCCGGCGCAACGCTCGGTCAGCCGAGCGTCGCCGGTAGCTCGGGCGTCTCCCCGAGCACCCGCTCGGCGAGGAACGCCGAGACCACCTGGTACCAGACCTTGGCGTTCTGCGGGGTCAGGATCCAGTGGTTCTCGTCCGGGTAGTACAGGAACCGGTGCACCGTCTCGCCGTCGTCGGACGCCGGGAGGCCCGACTTCGTGAGCAGCTCGAACCACAGGCGCAGGCCCTCACCCACCGGGACGCGGTAGTCCTTGTCGCCGTGGATCACGAGCATCGGGGTGCGGATCTCGCCCACCGACAGGTGCGGGCTGTTCTCCAGCGCCATCTCGGGCGTCATCTCGCGCGCCCAGTAGAACGAGGCGTCCGTGGTGGGGCCGAACTGGTCCAGCGCCCACAGGCTCGCGTGCGTCACGACGGCCTGGAACCGGTCGGTGTGCCCGGCCACCCAGTTGGCCATGTAGCCGCCGAACGAGCCGCCCATCGCGGCCGTGCGGGTCTCGTCGATCTCGGGCAGCGCCTCCGCGGCGTCCGTGATCGCCATGAGGTCCGTGAACGGCGCCCCGCCCCAGGCACCCCAGCCGCGCTGCACGAACTCCTGGCCGTACCCGGTCGACAGCGCGGGGTCCGGCAGCAGCACCGCGTAGCCCTGGGCGACCATCAGCCACGGGTTCCAGCGCCAGCTCCACGCGTTCCAGGAGCCCAGCGGTCCGCCGTGGATCCACAGCAGGAGCGGGGCCTTGGCGTCCGGGCCGACGTCGGCGGGCAGCGCCAGCCAGGCGCGCACGCGCGTGCCGTCCCCGGCGGTGGTCTCGACCTCGGTCAGCGTGCCCGGCAGGGCCGGGGCCGGCACCGGCGAGCGCAGCAGGGTCGCCGCGACCGGCGTCCGTTCCCCCGCGGAGCCGGACGCGACGAATGCCGCCAGGTCGACGCGGACCGGCTCGGCGGGCGCCGCGTAGGAGCTGCGCAGGGCGAAGAGGGTCGCGCCGTCGGGGGTGACGTTCAGGTCGGAGAAGACGGCGTCGTCCGACGTCACCTTCTCGACGACCACGTCGGCGCCGGGCAGCGCCCCCGAGAACGTGAGCAGGAAGACCGGGCCACGGCCGTCGTCGTCGGCCTGGACCAGCAGGCCGCTGCCGTCCGGGAGCCAGGTGGGGCGGCCGGGCCAGCGGTCCCAGTCGTCCGCGAGGACCACCGGCTCCGCGGAGCCGTCCGTCGGCACGAGGGCGAGGCGGACCACGGGCGCCTCGTCCGGGGACGAGATCGACTCGGTCACGTAGGCCACCCAGGCGCCGTCGGGCGAGATGCGCGGCGCTCCGGTGTCGGCGTCCGGGTCGTCCACCAGGACGCGCCGCTCGCCGGTGGCGGTGTCGTGCACGACCAGGGTGCCGCGCACCGCCGCGCCGGGGTCGCTCACGTTCCAGGTGGTGACGAGGGTCGTGCCGTCGGCGGACAGGTCCGCGGCGTGGTCCGTCAGGTGCTTGCCCGCACCGGTGAGGTCGCGCAGGTCGAGGTGCTTGCCCGGCGTCGCCTCGTCGGCCGACGGCGCGGCGCCCTCGGCACGCGGGGCCTTCGGCAGCGGCGCCGCCGGCTCGTCCACGAGCGACGCGAGGTCGCCCACCAGACGACGCTCCTCGTCCGGACCCAGGTCGTGGTCCCACAGCCGCACGGGGTAACCGCTGTGCAGGATCGCCGACACCTTCTGGTCCTTGCGGGCCTTGCGGAGCTCGGCGTCCTGCGCCAGGTCCTTCGCGGAGGGCAGGAGGCTCGCGCCGACGCTCACCGTGTCGGCGTCCCGCGCCGCGAGCGGGCCGGAGACGCCGCTCTGCGGGGACGCGATCACGCGGGCCTCGCCGCCACCCGCCGGCAGGAGCCAGAGGGCCGACCGGGGCTCGTCGGCGTCCTTGCCGTCGGGGTCGGGCCGGGCCGAGGTGAACAGGACGTCGCCGGACCGCGTGAAGACGGCGGACGACTCGCCCTTCGCGGACCGGGTCAGCCGCCGTGCCGGTGCCTCGCCCGCCGGGTCCACCTCCCAGAGGGCGGTCCGGTAGGCCGTGCGCTCACCGTCGAGCGTCTGCAGGGTGGCGACGAGACGGGTGCCGTCCGGACTGGCGGTGAGGCCGGTGAGGCGCGGGATCGCCACATACCGGTCGAGGTCGTGGAACGGGGTCTGCGGGTTCTGCGGAGATTCGCTCACGCGGCCGTCCTATCACGCCGGAGCCGCGTGCGACATGAGGTTTCACGCGACGCGGAGCGGTTGGCAGCCCGCCACAGGAGCGGGCTGCTGTTTTCTAGCTGTTGCGTATATGCAATGGCGTTTGGGCGTGCACGGCCGCCGTTCGGATGTGAATATCGCGCGATGGGACAGAGGGCCGGGAGCTCGCCGGTGGGCTTCACGCTGCACGCGTGGGTGGACGAGTCGATGAAGCAGCAGGTCGGGCAGACCGAGGGGATGTACCTGCTCGCGGCCGTGGTCGGGGACCCGGGCAGGTGCGAACCGGCGCGCGATGCGCTCCGGGAGCTTGTGCGCAAGCGGGGCGGCCGTCTGCACTGGAGGCAGGAGGAGGCTCCTCGCCGCGCCAAGATCGCCTCGGCGATCGCGTCGCAGGACCTCGCGTGCATCGTCGTCGTCGGCGTGCCGATCGCGCCACGACGGCAGGAGCGCGCACGCCGCAAGTGCATGGAGCGGCTGCTCTTCGAGCTCGAACGGATCGGCGTATCCCACGTCTGGCTCGAGGCCCGGTCCGCTCTGCTCAACCGCCGTGACGTGGAGCTGGTCGACGCCCTGCGCGCCCGCGGGACGCTCGTGACCCGCACCCGGATCGAGCACTCCCCGCCGGACGACGAACCGATGCTGTGGGCGGCAGATGCCGTCGCCGGCGCGGTGGCCCGTGCCCGGCAGGGGCTCGACCTCGACATCCGGTCTGCACTCGGGGAGGTGGACGAGATCGACATCGAACTGTCCTAGACGCGCGAAGGCCGGGGTCCTGACCTACATCAGGAGTTCCCGGCCTCACTTCCGTTCCCTCAGCGGGGGAAGGCTTGTTGCCAGGATAGATCACGCCTGCCGGATCCGTCATCCGGATCCGGCGCTCCCCGGGACGCGGTCAGCCCTCCCCGCGGCGCGCCGCCTCCTCCGCCTTCTTGGCGAGCATCTCGTTGTACGCCTCCAGCTCGGCGTCGCCGTCCCGCTCTGCCTTGCGGTCGGTGCGCCGGGCCTCGCGCGCGTCGGACTTGGTCCAGGAGATGGCGACGCCGACGGCGAGCAGCAGCGTCGGCAGCTCGCCGATGCCCCACGCGACCGCGCCGCCCTTCTGCTGGTCCACGATCGCGCTCGGCCCCCACGGGCGGCCCATGAGCCCGAACCAGTCGGGGACGAGCAGAGCCGTGCCCGACGTCAGCGTGACGCCGAAGAACGCGTGGAAGGCCATGGTGGCGAACAGCAGCACGAGGCGCATCGGGTACCCCGGCCGGGACGGGCCCGGGTCGACGCCGATCAGCGCGTTCGCGAAGAGATACCCCACGAGCGTGAAGTGCAGGATCATCCACAGGTGGCCCGCGTACGTGGTCAGGGCCAGCTCGAACAGGGGCGTGAAGTAGAAGACGATCATCCCGCCTGCGAACAGGACGGCGGCCACGATTGGGTTCGCGAGGAAGCGGCCCCAGGCCGAGTGCACGAGCAGCAGGACCCACTCGCGAGGTCCCCGCGAGTCGTCCTTGCGTGCGGGGACGGCCCGGGCGAGCAGCGTGATCGGCGCGGCCAGCACGAGGAAGATCGGCACCACCATGGCCAGGATCATGTGCTGGACCATGTGCGCGCTGAACAGCACGTGGCCGTAGACGGCCGCGCCGCCGTTCGTGGCCCAGAAGAGGGTCACGATGCCGAGGCACCAGGAGACGGTGCGCCCCACCGGCCACGCGTCGCCCCGCTTGCGCAGCCGGAGCGCCCACCGGACGTACACGATGAGGGCGGCCGCGCACGCGAACGCCACGATGACGTCCCACTGGAACTCGGTGAGCCACCGCAGCACCGTCGGCTCGGGCGGCAGCGGGTGGCCGGTGACGATCTCGGCCGGGGTCGGGTCCGTGATCGCGTCGTCGGGCACGGGGGGCGCCGTGGAGCCGAGGGCGACCGCCACGCCGGACACGGCGCCCATCACGGCGACCTCCACCGCCGCGAGGCGCCAGAACAGGCCGATCGCCACGTTCCGCGTGGTGCCGGCGGACAGGCGCGCCACGACGGTGCTGCGGTGCAGCCAGCCCAGGCCGCCCAGCACGATCAGCAGCACGGCCTTGACTACGATCAGGATGCCGTAGTCGGTGCCGAGCTGGTCGAGCGACCCGATCCGGATCCAGGCGCTGACCAGCCCGGAGACGGCGACGGCGGCGAAGCACCAGATCGCGATCGCGGAGTACCGCCGGATCACGTCGGCGGTCGCGGCGTACCGCAGCCCGACGAGGACGATCCCGGCCAGCCCGCCGATCCAGAGGGCGGCGCCGCCCAGGTGCAGGAACAGGGCCGAGATCGCGAGGTCGTGGCTGGCCGCGCCGGCAGCGTGGCCCGTGGAGGACTGCATGCCGAGGGCGACCAGCGGCAGCGCCATCGTGCACAGGGCGCCGACCGGGCCCCGCACGAGGAGTGCGACGGCCGCGGTGAGCGCGGCGACGATCACGATGCCCAGGTAGGTGCGGCCCACCGGGATGGTCGAGACGTACTCCATCAGGGCCGGGCCGAACGTCGGCGAGTCCAGGGGCAGGTACGTGGACCACGAGAACCGCAGCACGAGCTGCACCAGCGCCGCGACGGTCCACACCCCGGCAGCGACGCCCGCGACCCCGATCGCGCGGTCCACGAGCGGCCCGCGCGGCAGCACCCAGGCCGCCAGCGCGAGCGCGCCGACGGTCGCGGCCACGGCCAGCTCGGTGGTCACGGTGGCGACGGGCACGCCCCACCGCACCAGCACGCCCGGGTCGGCGAAGTTGGCGAACGCGGTGAACGCCCCGGAGAACGCGCCGGCCGCGAGGAGGGCGGCGAGCGCCACGAGCCCCGCCACCGGCAGGGCCAGGCCGAGCCACGAGGGGCTGGTCGGGCCGCTCTCGGTGCTCTTCCGGGCGGTTCTGCTCGTCCCGTTCCGGGCGTCGGTGGGTGTCACACGGTCCAGCCTAGGCGCGCCGGGCAGCGGTTCTGACCGCCCGTGGGCATCCCGTTGACCACACCGCGGGCATACCGCCACCGGGACTTTCGAAGAAATTCAGGAAAAGTTGGGAGGGATTATGCACCAAACCCAACCCTTTAGCCCTCTTCTGCGTTGTGACCAGTGTGGACCTCGCGAACATCATCACCGAGACCGACGACTCCGTGCCGTGCTCGGAACAGCCCGAGCTCTGGTTCGCGGAGCATCCGGCGGACCTCGAAGAGGCGAAGCGCGCCTGCGCGGCCTGCCCGCTCAAGGCGCAGTGCCTGGCGGGCGCTCTCGCGCGCCGTGAGCCGTGGGGCGTGTGGGGCGGAGAGATCGTCGTGGACGGCACCGTGCGCAGCCGCAAGCGTCGTCGTGGACGCCCGCGCTCGATCGGTGGCATGCGCGTGGCGTGACGGCCGCGTGAGCACCAGACGTCGCCCGGGGCACGGCGGCCGAGCGCGGCCGCCGTGACTGTCGGAGCAGTGCGCCCACCCGTACCGCGGATCGCCCAGACCGATCCGGGCAGGCGCACTGCTCCGGCCGCGCCACGTCTTGGATCGTTCCAGGGCGTGGGCCCGCGAACGTGTCAGACCCCCAGGTCACCCGGGTGACCTGGGG
>NZ_JBHWZO010000023.1:0-38313 GCF_042728455.1 Promicromonospora sp. NPDC060204 | reverse complement strand
GCCGCATGCGCCACGTCGTGGCGTGCGGCCGGGCCCTCTGTCGTGGGCACAGCTCTCGGCGGGAGCCGCTGCGCGGTCAGCCCGCGGCGGCGTCGTCGGCCGGCGTCTCGCGTTCCTCGTGTTGCGACCCGTACGTATCGGTCACGCTCCGGTGCATGAGCGTGGTCCGGCGAGGGTTGGCGATGGAGTGGTACTGGGCGTCGTCGGCGTCCGTCATGGGTCCTCCTCCGGTGCAGGCTTACGGCTACGCTGCACGTGGTTCACCCGCTGGTCTGCGGATCATCCATCCTCGTTGATACCGAGTCGCGCGTCGACTGAAGAGGCTGTGACGTCGGACTCATCGCGCCGTCAGATCCACCGCACCGTCAGATGCGCACCCGGTACGTCGTGGGGAAGAGCTGGAACCGCCCCGCCACCAGGCCCCAGAGTCCGCGCGGCGCGAGCAGCACGACCGCCACCGCCACCACGCCGAGCACCACGAGGTACCAGGTGCCCAGCGGCGCCAGGGCCTGCTGCAACGCCCAGTAGAGGACGGCCCCCACGATCGGCCCCTCGATGGTCCCGATGCCGCCGACCACGACGATGAAGATCATCGCCGCCGTCCAGTTCACGGAGTAGATCGATCCCGGGGTGACGCCGAGCGTGCTCAGCGCGATCAGCGCGCCCGCGAGGGCGGCGCCGGCCGATCCGGCGACGTAGACGATGCGGCGGCCGCGATCCACGGCCACGCCCAGGCTGCTCGCCGCGACGCGGTCGTCGCGGATCGCCGTGAGCCCGAGTCCCACCCGGGACCGCATGAGCAGGTAGGTCCCGAGCACGACGGCGACCACGAGCGCCAGCGCGAACCAGTAGACGAACGCCACGCGGTCCACCCGGTCGGTGCCGCGGAACGCGCTCAGGGACAGCCCGCCGCCGCCGCCGAGCCCGTCGATCTGCATCGTGACCAGGCGGAACACCTCGGCCACCACCCAGGTGCCGATCGCGAAGTACCCGCCGGCGAGGCGGAACACCAGGTAGCTCGTCGGCAGGGCGATCGCGGCGCCCACGAGGCCGGCCGCCAGGACGGCGACCCACGGCGGGGCGCCGACGGCGTCGGCGAGCTGGATCAGGGCGTACCCGCCCACGCCGACGTACGCCTGCTGGCCCACGCTCACCATGCCGCCGTACCCGGCGAGCAGGTTCCAGGTGGTACCGAGTATCACGAGGGCGAAGAGCATGACCAGGCTGGACAGCGCGCCGAGGGTCACGACGTAGGGGATGACGGCGGCGAGGAGCACCACGACGAGCAGGAGCACCCCACCCCCGACGAGGGACCCGCGCCCGCCCCGCGTGACGATCGGGGCCGCCGGGGCGGCGGTGTCCGGGGCGGCGGCGTCCGGGGCGGTGTTCGGCGCGGTCATGCCGGCACGCTCCTCGGCAGCAGGCCGCCCGGCCGGACCACCAGCACGGCGAGGAAGACGAGGTGCCCGGCGAGCACCCCGGACTGCGGGTCGATCTGGGCGCCGACCGTCTGGGCGAGGCCCAGCACGATGCCGCCCAGGAGCGTGCCCCACAGCGACCCGAGCCCGCCGATGATCACGGCCTCGAACGCGAACAGCAGCACGAGGTCGCCGTACCCCGGCGAGAACTGCGTGCTCATGCCGACGAACACGCCCGCGAGCGCCAGCGTGGCGAACGCGAGGGCGGTCGCCACGGCGTAGGTGTGCTTCGGGTCGACGCCGTACATCGCGGCGGCCCCGGCGTCGTCGGCGACGGCGCGCATGGCGCGGCCCGTGGCCGTGCGCGCCAGGAAGACCTGGACCCCCGCGATCACCGCGGCGGCCACGACCAGGGTGATCAGCGGCAGCAGGCCCACCGAGAGCGGGCCGAGCGGCACGCCCGCCGAGGCGAGGTCGCCCGTGGGGATCTTGCGGGTGTCCGCGCTGAACACCTCCTGGAGCAGGCTGGTCAGGGCCACGGCGACGCCGAACGACACCAGCAGGGGCGCGAGCTCGCCCGCGCCGGGCGCGCCCTGGCGGGCCTCGCCCGAACCCCGGACCTGCGCGAGGGCCGGGTTGAACAGGCCGCGCTGCACGGCGTACCCGAGCGCCGCGAACACCGGCACCACCACGACCACCGCGAGCCACAGGGGCAGGCCCTGCTGCACCAGCACGAGCGACAGGTACGCGGCGAGCACCGCGAGCACGCCGTGCGCCAGGTTGACGATGCGCATCACGCCGAAGATCAGCGACAGGCCGCAGGCCAGCAGGGCGTACTGCCCGCCGAGCAGCACGCCCTGCACGCCGGCGTTGAGCCAGTCCATCAGGCCTCCGTGGGTCTCGGGGCGGGGTCGGGGGTCGAGGCGGGGGCGGGCGTCGGGGCGGGGGCGATGCCGAAGTAGGCGTCGGCCACGGCCTCGCGGTCCAGGCCCGCGGCCGGGGCCTCCAGCACGGTGCGCCCGCCCAGGAGGCACTGGACGCGGTCGGCCACGCGCAGCGCCTGGTCCAGGTCCTGCTCGACGACGAGCGCCGTGGTGCCCTCCGCCGTGATGCGGCGGACGGCGTCGTAGATCTGGGTGACCACGGAGGGCGCCAGCCCGAGCGACACCTCGTCGAGGAGCAGCACGCGCGGGTTGGTCAGGAGGGCCCGGCCGATCGCGACGGCCTGCTGCTGGCCGCCCGACAGCACGCCGGCGCGCCGGTCCCGCAGCTCGGCGACGTGCGGGAACACGTCGTACGCGGCGCGCAGGTCCCATGGCCCCGGCCGCCCCGGGTAGCGGCCCATGAGCAGGTTCTCCTCGACGGTGAGCGACGCGAACAGGCGCCGTCCCTCCGGCACGAGCGCGATGCCGCGCCGCACCCGCCGGTGCGCGGGCACCCGGGTGACCGGGGCGCCGTCGAGCAGCACGGTGCCCGCCGTGGGCAGCTGGGTGCCCGCGAGCGCCGCGAGCAGCGTGGACTTGCCGGCGCCGTTGGCGCCGAGAACGGCGAGGGTCTCCCCCTCGCCGAGGGTCAGCCCGACGCCGTCGACGGCGAGCAGGTCGCCGTACCGGACCTCCAGGCCCGTGACCTCCAGGACGCTCATACCGGCTCCCCCGGCAAGGCGTCGGGCACGGAGCCGGGCACGGAGTCGACGGTGGAGCCCAGGTACACCTCGACCACCCGCGGGCTGCGGATCACCTCGTGCGGGTCGCCCTGCGCGATCACCTCGCCGGCGGCGAGGCACAGCAGGCGGTCCACGACGTCGAGCAGCGCGTGCAGCACGTGCTCGATCCAGACCACCGCCACGCCGTCGTCCCGCAGGCGGCGCACCAGGTCCACGACCTGGGGCAGCTCGCGGTCGGTGAGGCCGCCCGCGATCTCGTCCAGCAGGAGCAGGCGCGGCCCGGTCGCGAGCGCCCGCGCGACCTCCAGCCGCTTGCGGTCCAGCAGGCGCAGGCTGCCCGACGGCGTGTTCGCCGCCCCGGTCAGGTCCGTCACCTCGAGCGCGTGCCAGGCCCGGTCACTGGCGTCCCGCGCCGTGCCGGGCGCGCCGGCGCCGCCGTGCCGCCGTCCGGCGAAGGACGCTCCGACCAGCACGTTCTCGTACACGGTGAGGCCGCCGAACGGCCGCGGCACCTGGTACGAGCGCGCGACGCCCCGGTCGGCGCGGGCCGCCGCGCCGAGCCGGGTGACGTCCTGCCCGTCCAGGGCCACGGTCCCGGCGTCGGCCCGCAGGGTGCCCGCGACGACGTCGAGCAGGGTGGTCTTGCCCGCGCCGTTCGGGCCGACGAGGCCCAGGGCCTCGCCGGCGGACACCTCGAACGACACGTCGCGGGCCGTGACCACCCGGCCGAAGCGCTTGGCGACGCCGGTCACCCGCAGCAGGGGTTCGGTCACCGGAGCGGCTCGACCTCGCCGCCCGTCGGGATCTCCGGGGCCAGCGTGTTGGAGACCACCACGAGCTCGTAGGGGTTCTTGCCCTCGTCCGCGCCGTCGGCCAGGCGCCACTGGCCGCCGACCAGCGGGGTCTTGGCCACGTACGGCGGCACGCTGTCGTCGACGCCCCACGCGATGTCGCCCACCACGGTGGAGACCTCCAGCGTGGACAGGGCCTCGGTGATCGCGTCCGGCTCGGTGGAGCCGGCCTCCTGCACGGCTGCGACCGTGATCTCGAACAGGGCCTCGGCGAACCCGAGGGGCTGCGTCCACTGCTTGCCCGTGTCGCTCTCGTACTGGTCGGCCAGCTCCTGCGCGGTCTGCCCGGTCAGCGACGAGGTGAACGGCGCCGTGGGGTGCCACCAGACCTCGGAGGTGAGGCCGTCGCCCGCGTTGCCCAGCGCCTCGACCGACGACGGGAACAGCAGCGCCTTGCCGATCGTCGCGACCTTGGGCCGGTAGTCCTGCTGGCCGGCCTGCTGCCAGAACGTGGTGAAGTCCGGCGGGATCGGCACGCCGACCAGGATGTCGTGGCCCTCGAACGCGGAGAGCTGCGCGGAGAAGTCCTGGGTGCCGTTCGGGTAGAGGCCCGGGTCGTCGATCGTGACGCCGGTGTCCTGCGTCAGGGCTGGGAAGTTGGCGCTCCACGCCTGCCCGTCCGGGTCGTTCGGGAACAGGCCGGCCGCCTTCTGGTTGGTGTCCACCTGGCTCCAGATGTCCGCGTAGACGGCGGACACGTCCTCCAGGCCCCAGAACGCGTGATAGCTGTACTTCAGGTCGGCGGGCTCGTCACCCTCCCGGATCGCGAACGGCTGCCAGGGCGCGACCGTCGAGATGCACGGGACCGAGTTGGCCTCGCACTGCTCCGAGACGGGGTTGGTGATGTCCGGCGTGGACGACGTGAGCACCAGGTCGACGCCGTCGCTGTTGATCAGGTCGGCCGCCACCTCGCCCGCGCGGGCGGAGTCGGACTGCGAGTCCTTGACGATGATCTCGACGGACTGCTCGGCGCCGTCGACGGTCACCGGGTTGTCGGCGAACCACTTCTCCATGGACTCGATCACGTAGGTGTTGGCCTCGCCGAACGGCGCCGACGAGCCCGTCTCGGTCGAGACGAAGCCGATCTTCAGGACGTCGTCGTCCCCGCCGCCCCCGACCGTGCCCCCGCCCACGTCGCCGCAGCCCGCCAGGGCGCTCGCCAGGGCTGCCGTCGAGGCGCAGACCGCCAGCGCCCGTCTGTTCAGGGACCGTCCGTTGCCAACCATCGTCGTCACTCCAAGTCTGTCGTCGAGCCTCTGGTTGTCGGACCCACAGGTCACCGGGGTGACCTGTGGGTCTGACACGGGATTGCGGCTTGCCGGTGGTGCTTGGTGCAGGTGGTTCGGGTGGTGCGGGTCTTCGGTCGGGTCGTGCGGGTGGGTCAGTCGGCCGGGGCCAGGACGACGTCGAAGCGGGTGCGCGCCCACGTGCCCTCGACCGCGCGGCCGTCGGGCGTCGGCGTGCCCGCGGGCAGCTCCTCGAAGTCCATGACGAGCGAGTCCTTGACGCCGAACACCGAGTCCGACGCGAGCAGCTCGTCGCCGCGCACGAAGATGTGGGTCACGAGCGTGCGCAGCCCGGGCGCCGTCACCATGAAGTGCAGGTGAGCGGCGCGCAGGGGCGAGCGGCCCGACGCCGCGAGCAGCGCGCCGACCGGCCCGTCGTGCGGGATCGGGTACGGCGTGGGCGTGACGCCCCAGAAGCGGTACCCGCCGTCGTCGGCCGAGTAGAGGTGCGCGCGGCCCGCGGTGCGCTCGTCGCCGTACTGGACGTCGTAGAAGCCGTCCTCGTCCGCCTCCCACACCTCGATGCGCGCGCCGGGCACGGGGGTGCCGGAGGTGTCGGTGACCGTGCCCTCGACCCAGCAGGGCTGCCCGGTCGCATCGCCCGCGATGTCGCCGCCGTTCTCGATGCGCGGCGCGTCGTCCACGAAGAACGGGCCGAAGACCGTGGCCTCCGTCGCGTTCTCGTACGCCGCGTTGTTGATGGCGATGGTCTGCATGGAGGCGCCCAGCACGTCGGACAGCAGGATGAACTCCTGCCGCTTGTCGTCCGTGATGTGCCCGGCGGCGGTGAGGAACTCGATGCCCCGGTTCCACTCGTCCTCGGTGAGCCGCACCTCGCGCAGGAACGCGTGCAGGTGCCGGGTCAGGGACTGCATGACGGTCGCCAGCCGCGCGTCATCGGCGCCCGCGAAGGACGCCGCGACCCGGTCGGTGAGCTCCTGCTCGCGGGCCGCCTGCTCGGGGTCCACCGGCCCCGCCGGCTGCCCGGCCGGCCCGGCGTCCGGCTCAGCCATCGTGCTCGACCCGTCCGAGGACCGACCGCAGCGCGTCGCCCAGCGCCCCCGCCGGGTCGTCGGCCAGGGTCTGGGCGCGCCAGGCCACGTGCGCGTCCGGGCGGACCAGGATCGCGCCCGACTCCTCGACGCCGCGCATCTTCGCCCAGTCGTAGTAGGTGTCGATGACCTCGCGGCCCGGCCCGATGACGACCGCCTCCAGCGGCACGCCGAGCTCGTCCGCGACCTTCGCGGCGGCGTCGGCCCAGGCCTCGCCCGCGATGCCGGTGACCAGCGTGAACTGCCCGTACGGGACCAGGTCGTGCGTCGAGCGCTTGTGCCCGTCGACGTCGGCCACCCACACGTGCGGGAACCGCGCGCCCGGGACCGTGGACTGCTTGTAGTAGAGCTCGGGGTCGCGCTCGTCCACAGGCTGGGGAGAACCGTCGGGGACGATCGCGGCCGACGTGTAGAACTGGCCCATGTCCACGCCGTGCGCGTTGAACTCGTAGTGCTTGAGGTCCATCGCCTCCACGAGCGCCGCGCGCTTGGCCGCGCCGGCCGGGGTGTTCGCCTTGCGCTCGTCGATCGCGGCCTGCATCGCCTCCGGCGTCTCGGCGTCCAGGACCCCGAGCACCTCCATGAACCGGAACTCGCCGCCCGACTTGTTGGCGCGCAGCACGATCTGCTCGGCGACGGGCGCCCGCTCGGCCGAGTAGGTGTCCAGCAGCGACGGCGCCGCCTGCCCGTTGAGCACGGCCGCGATCTTCCAGGCCAGGTTGTACGAGTCCTGGACCGACGTGTTGGAGCCGAGGCCGTTGCTCGGCGGGTGCCGGTGCACGGCATCGCCCGCACAGAAGACGCGGCCCTGCTGAAGGTGCGTCGCGTACATCTGGTTGTTGCCCCACAGCGAGTAGCCCGTGATCTCGACGTCCAGGTCCTCGACGCCCACGAGCTGGCGCACGATCTCGGTCGCCGCGGCGTCGTCGAGCTGCGGCGGCTCGCCGGCGATGTCGTAGCCCCAGACGATGAGCCACTCGTTCCACGGCCGGACCATGCGGACCAGGCCCGCACCGATGCCGCCGACGTCCGAGCCGGGCTGCAGCACCCAGTACAGGACGGACGGGCGGTGCCCCACGAGGTGCGTGAGGTCGGCCTTGAACGTGATGTTCATGGAGCCGGCGATGTCCATCGCGCCCTCCATGGGCAGGCCGATGTCCGCGGCCACCTGGGAGCGGGCGCCGTCGCCGCCGATCAGGTACTTGGAGCGGATCGTGTACTCGGTGCCGGTGACCCGGTCGAGCACGCGGGTGCTCACGCCGTCGGCGTCCTGGGTGTGGCCCAGGTACTCCGTGGAGAACCGCGACTGGGTGCCCCGCTGGGTCGCGTTCTTGACCAGGATCGGTTCCAGGTAGGTCTGCGGGATGTCGACCGTGAGCGACGGCGAGGCCAGCCGCGCGTCCGCCTCGCGGGCGGGGTGGGTCTCCCAGGTGAGGATGCGGCCGATCTCCTCGCCCGCGATCGTCGTGCAGAACACCGTGTCGCCCACCAGCTCGTGCGGCGTCGCGTCCGCGAGCACCTGGTCCTCGATGCCCAGGTCGCGGAAGATCTCCATGGTGCGCTGGTTGGTGATGTGCGCGCGGGGCGTGTTCGCGGTCCAGCGGTACTTGGTGATCATGATGTTGCCGATCCCCAGGCTGGACAGGAACAGGGCCGCCGACGCGCCGGCCGGGCCGGAGCCCACGACCAGCACGTCGGTCTCGACCACCGTGCCGTGTCCCTCCGGGGTCGTGCCAGCGGCGGTGCTGGGCAGTGCGGTCTCGGTCTGACCGTCGTCGAACTCAGGCATGCGCACAGGCTGCCGCGCGCCCCGACCTGGGAAAAGGGCGGGCTATGAAAGTCGGCGGAAAGTATCAAGCCCTGGCTGCGAGGGCGTACCGGCGGGCCTCGGACGGCGACATGCCCGACTGCTCGCGGAAGACGCGCGAGAACTGCGCCGCCGACGAGAACCCGCAGCGCCGGCCGATCGCCTCGACGGTCTGCTCCGCGTACGACGGCATGCGCAGCATCCGGCTCGCCATCTCGACGCGCCGCCGGGCGACCAGGCGCGGCACGCTCGTGCCGTGCTCGGCGAGCACGCGCGAGAGCTGCCGCTCGCTCAGGCCGATCGCGTCGGCGATCCGACGGGCCGACATGGTCGGGTCGCGCAGCCACTGCCGCACGTACCGCTCGGCCGCGGCGAAGTGCGCGCCCGCGGCCTGCGCCCCGGACACCTCCGGCCGGACCAGCACGGCCGTGACGAGGTCGAGCACGGCGGCCTCGTCGGCCGCGCCGTCGCCGTCGGGGCCCACGGCGCGCGCGACCAGCTCGGCGAGGGCCGCGGCGTGGGCGCTGCCGCCCGCCGCCGGGGACGGCGTGCCGAACTCGATCACCCGGGCGGTGCGCGGCATGGTGCCGCCCGCGGAGCGGAACACGTCGTACGGCACCTTGACCGCCAGCTCCTCCAGCCCCTGGGAGAAGCCGCGCAGGAACGGCCGGTCGGCGTCGCACACCAGGAGCTGGCCGGGCCGCAGCCGGCGCACACCGTCGTCGTGGTAGAAGAACGCCTCGCCGCGGAGCGTGAAGTAGAGGGCCACGGACTCGGTGGGGCGGGTGCGGACCGTGCGCGCCGTGCGCTCCACGGCGTGCGGGTTGGCCTCGACGTGGGCCAGGTGCAGCCGGTCGAGCTGGAGGTTCGCCTCGGAGGCCTCCAGCGCCGAGTCGTCCTCGAGCATGCGGCACTGCAACGCGACGAGGGCGTCGGCGTTGTGCTCCTCCCACAGCTCGATCCGCCGCGCCGCGGGCAGGCCTCGCGTGGAGAAGCGGTCGACGGCGCCGCGCGACGCCGGTGTGGCACGACTCACGAGCCCCACAGTAGGTGCAGGCCCCCAGCGCGCACCAGGATTCTTCACCCTCGACCGGCGTGTTGGCTGTGGCGTGTTCGCCCAGGTCAGGGGCTGTCCGGCGGACGCACGGCCCGCGAAGGCCGCCTCAGGCGTGCGCGCGGCCGCCGGACGCAGGATGCTCGTGCCATGCCCGACGAGACGATGCCACCGGATCGGCCCGTAGCCCGGCCACCGGCCCTGCAGCCCCCGAGCGAGCCGCAGCTCGTGCTGCTCCGACACGGGCAGACCGAGTGGAGCGCGAGCGGCCAGCACACCGGACGCACGGACCTGCCGCTCACGGCGGACGGCGAGAAGCAGGCCCGGACCGCGGGGGCGACCCTGGCCGCCTACGAGTTCGCGGCCGTCTACACGTCCCCGCGGGAGCGGGCGCGGCGGACGGCGGAGCTCGTGGGCCACCCCGGGGCCGTCGTCGACGAGGACCTGGCCGAGTGGGACTACGGACCGGTCGACGGCCGCACCTCGCGCGACGTCTCGGAGATCCTGGGGCGCGACTTCCAGATCTTCGACGACGGCGTGCAGGTGCTGCCGCCGTCCGCCGATCACGGCGAGGGTCGGCCGGGCGAGACGCTGGACCAGGTCGCCGTGCGCGCCGCGCGGGTGATCGCCCGGGCGGAGCAGGTGCTCACCGGTGAGGGCGCGGTGGCCGGGCCGGACGCGGGGTCGGACGCGGGGTCGGGGGCCGGTGGGCACGTGCTGCTGGTCGCGCACGGGCACCTGCTGCGGGTGCTCGCCACGGTGTGGCTCGGCGTCGACCCGCGGCTCGGGGCCCGGTTCGAGCTCGGCACCGCCGCCGTCTGCCTGCTGGGGTACGGGCACGGCCTGCGGACGATCGAGGGATGGAACCTGGCCGCCCAATAGATCCAACCAGTAGATCCAAAAGGCGCAGTAAGGCAGTATTCGCCGCATGAGGGAAGAGCACCTCGCCGAAGGCGAGACCATCGTGATGCAGCTCCGCACTCACCCGAAGAAGGTCGTCAAGCCGATCCTGCTGCTCCTGCTGCTGGTCGCGGTACTGATCGCCATGTGGGTGCTGCCGCTGCCGATCGACCCGATCGTGCTGTGGTTCGCGACGGCGATCCTCGTGGTGCTCGGCCTGGTCGCGTCCGCGGGCCCGTTCCTGCGCTGGCGCACCACGCGCTACATCATCACCAAC
Source organism: Promicromonospora sp. NPDC060204 (assembly GCF_042728455.1). NCBI lineage: Bacteria > Bacillati > Actinomycetota > Actinomycetes > Micrococcales > Promicromonosporaceae > Promicromonospora > Promicromonospora sp. NPDC060204. The sequence continues at coordinate 28,002 of NZ_JBHWZO010000023.1, read as the reverse complement.
CAGCGGGTCGCGCTGCGCACCGGCATCCTGACGCAGACCGGCCGGGACATCCCGCTCTACCGGATCAACAACGTCACCTTCGAGAAGCAGCTCAGCGACCGGATCTTCGGCTGCGGCACCCTGGTGATCTCCGACGGCACGGACCAGCCGGGCATGGTGCTCGACGACGTGCCCGACGTCGAGCAGGTGCAGCGCACCCTCCAGGACCTGGTGCGCCAGGGCAAGCTCCTCAGCGACGACTGACCACCCGACCCGGCCCCACCCCTCCCGCCCCACCCTCAGCCGTTGAGTGCTGGGTATTTGCGCCTTTCTGCGGGCCAGAAGCGCAAATAGCCAGCACTCACGGGGTTGTGGGGGCGAGGAGGTCGGCCAGGTCCGCGCCCGCGCGGAGCAGCGCGACCGCGCGGACGGCGATCTGGTCGAGCCGGCGGTCGAGGATCTGGCGGGCCTCGGCGGTCCCCTCGCCAGTGCCGCCGACGGCGCCCGGGAGGCGGCGCAGGCTCACGACGACGTCGCGCACGGCCGGGATCCCGTACCCGCTGGAGCGCAGCGCGGCAACGATCCGCGCCTCCCGGATCGCGGCCGGCCCGTACTGGCGGGCACGCAGGGTCGTCACCCGCTCTGGGACCGCCAGCCCCTCCTGCTCCCAGAACCGGAGCGTGGAGGTGCGCACCCCGAGGGCGGCGGCGAGCTGGGTGATCGTCAGGACGTCCGCGTCGGCGTGCGCGGTTCCGGCGTGCGCGGTCCCGGCGTGCGCCGTCCCGACGTCCGGCCCGGACTCCTCGCCCTCGATGGCCGCGAGCGCCGCCTGCGCCCGGAGGGCCTCGTCGCGGTCGGCGGCCAGCCGGACGTGCACGGCGCCGATCGCGGCGGCGGCGTCGGCGAGGCTGCCGGTCAGCGCCTGCGCGAGCAGACCCCGCGCGACCACCGGCCCGGCGGCGCTCGCCAGCGCCCGGTACGCCCGGAGCGCCCGGACGTGCACCGGGCCGTACGAGCGGTAGCCGTTCGCGGCGCGGGTGGCCGCCGGGATGACGCCGAGCCGCTCCAGGTCGCGGACCTGTTGCACGGAGTACCCGGACTCCCGCGCGACGTCGGCGGTGCGGAGCGGCCGCGAGGCCTGAGGTGTCATGCGCTCAACCCCACAGAAGCACTTGAAGGTGATGCTTGAACCATGGACCCTCAGCACAGTACCGGCCTGACCATCGAGCAGATCATCACCGCCGTCCGCGAGCTCGACGGCGCCCTCGTCGTCGCGCCCGCCGTCGGCGACCCCACCGTCCCGGAGCTGGCCTGGGGCGATGCGTTCTTCTACTACGCGCCCGACGGCGAGATGCCCCGGAACATCCAGCCGTACGGGACGATCGTCACGAAGAACTACCCGGACGACACCACCTCGGACCTCGACCCCGCCGGACGCTGGCGGGTGAACGTCCACGTCGGACGGGCGCGGCAGGCCGAGCTCGTCGGAGCCGTCGAGCCCGAGGTAGCGGAGCCCGGGGTTACGGAGCCTGGGCACGCGCGGCCTGGGCCGGGCGGGCACGGGGAGGCAGGGCCGCGACCTGACACCGCCGACGTCGTGCGGCCGCACCCGGTGTACGGGTCGGCCGGCTGGATCGCCGTCGTGAACCCTGGGGCCGCGACCGGCGACACCGTGCTCGCCCTTCTGCGCGACGCGCACGAGGCCGCTCGTGCCCGGTTCGAGCGCCGCCGCTGACGCCCGGGTCCGGGGTCCCGAGAACTCCGGGGGAACACTTGCGCACGAGGGTGGGTAACGGAGAGGTAGCACTGCTACGTCAGCGTTACTCACCTGGCTGCGTATGTCTTTTCCCCGGACCCGCGACCGGCGACACGGTGCTCGCCCTCCTGCGCGACGCGCACGATGCCGCGCGCGCCCGTCACGACCGCAGGTCCCACCCCTGACTCGTTGAGTGCGGGCTATTTGCGGCTCTGACCGTCCAGGGAGCGCAAATAGCCCGCACTCAGCGGGTCGGTTGACGGCGGGTCAGTCGACGACGGCGCGGGCTGCGGCCTGCTCGCTGCGGCGGTGCATGTCGACGCTGAGCCGGATCTCGCCCGCGGCGTGCGCGTTGAGCAGCCGCTGGGCGAGCTCCTCGAGGGACTCCGGTTCGGTCGGGTTCGCCGCGGGTGCGTCCGCGTCCGCCGCGTCCGCTCCGGCCGGACCAGCGCCCGCACCCGCCCCGACCGCCGCGCGGGCCAGGCCGTACTGGGCGCCGAACCAGTCCGCGACGGTCACCCCGTGCAGGGGGTGGTGCACGACGTCGACGGTGTCGCCCGCGCCGAGCTCGCCGTTCTCGATCACGCGCAGGTAGGCACCCGTGCGGTTGGCCTGCGTGAACCGGCGCACCCAGCGCTGCTCGCCGAGCCGCCGTCCGAAGGTCTGGCAGGGCGTGCGCGGCTGCGTGACCTCCAGCAGCGCCGAGCCGACCTGCCACCGCTCGCCGATCACCGCGCCGTTCACGTCGAGGCCGCTGACGCGCAGGTTCTCGCCGAAGAGCCCAGGTGTGACCTCCCGGCCCAGCTCGGCGGACCAGTGGTCGGCGTCCTCCTGGGCGTAGGCGTACACCGCCTGGTCGAGGCCGCCGTGGTTGGCGCGGTCTGCCTGCACGTCCGCGTAGAGGCCGTAGGGCCGCACCTTGACCCGGCCCTCCACGGGACGCTTGTCGATCGCCGTGACCCCCACCGTGCCGGGGTCGGGATGCAGGACGTACACGCGACAGACCGCGAGGAGCTCAGCCATGCGCACATTTTCTCATCCGCGCACCACCCCTCCGACGTGTCAGGGTCAGGGCAGCGGGAGCGGCTCCATCCACTGGTCGTTGGCCGTCAGGTCGATGCCGTACTCGCCGGCGAACCGCATGCGGGTGCCGGCCAGCACTCCGTCGACCGACTCGTCGAGGTCGTAGACCCGCGCGCCGCGCAGGCGGTTGCGCTCGGCGCCGCCCAGCCCGTACGTGCCGAACCCGGTGTTCCCCGCGTACCCGAGCAGCACGCCGTAGTAGTCGCCCGAGTAGGTGTTCACGTGGTCGTGGCCGCAGAACACGCCGCGGACGTCGCCCCGGTGCTGGATCGCCGAGAACATGCCGGAGTTGAAGGGTCCCGGGCACTCGTCCTCGTTGCGCTCCCCCTCGATGCGGTGCCGGACCTTGCCGCGCTCGTGGTCGGCGTCGGTGCGCCCGTCCACCGAGCCGAACCACATGAACCGGTACTCCCACAGCGGGATGTGGATGAACATGAGGGCCGGCACCACGTGCCCCGCACGGCGCTCCACCTCCACCGAGGTGTCGTAGTACCACTTCACCTGGTCCATGCGCAGCCAGTCCCAGTGCGGGTAGCCGTCGAAGTCCTGGCCCGCGAGGGTGTCGGGGGCGTACCGCCCGGAGTCGAGCAGCCAGACGTTGAACGCGGGACGCCCGCCCCGGCCCTCGATCAGCAGGTTCGAGTTGCCCTGCCCGGTGACGCCGCGCGCCGTCGGGCCGTTCACGTTGTAGCGGTACGACCGGTAGAAGGCCAGCATGTCGGCCTCGTCCAGGCCGCTGTTCGGCGTCGAGTCCTCGTCGTGGTTGCCGAACGTGATGGCCCACGGGACGGCGCGCTCCTCCATGGGCTGCACCACGTTGTTCATCGCCTGGTGCATCTCCAGCGGGGTGTCGCAGCCGCCGGTGATGTTGTCGCCGTTGAGGATCACGAGGTCCGGCCGCTCGTCGTCGAGCACCGCGCGCATGAGCTCCAGGGTGCGGCGGTCGATCTTCTCGTCGTCCTGCGTGTCGTTGAACTGGACGATCTTGAACTTCCCGTCCCGGCCGAACTTCAGCCCGCGCTGCGGGTGCCGGCTCAGCTCCACGGCCTCCGCCGGGGCGGCGGCGCCGGCCGCCGCGACGGTCGCGACGCCCGCCGCGCCGAGGCTGCTCAGGGACAGGAAGGTCCGGCGGTCGACGCCGTCGGCAGTGTGCTCAGTCATGCCGACGACGATCGAGGGCCCCGCTGGCGGCCGCCCGACCACGGGGTGGACCCCCGGTGACGGTCTGCTGAACGCCTACCGCACGCGGCGCAGCGCCCGCGCGATCGCGTAGACCACCAGGATCAGCACCACGAGGCCGGCGGTCGCGGCGATCTGCGGCCGGGCGGCGGCGTCGGACAGCATGAGGCCCACCACCGCGACGAGCGCCACGAGCGTGACCCACGACAGCCACGGGTAGCCCCAGGCGCGCAGGCGCAGGGTCTCGCCCCGCTCGGCCGCCGCGGCCTCCAGCCGCGGGCGCAGCCGGAGCTGCGAGACGACGACCATCAGCCACACCACCAGCAGCGCCGAGCCGACGGCGTTGAGCAGCACCCCGAGCAGCGACTCCGGCAGCAGGTAGTTGAGCAGCACCGCGACGACGCCGAAGAACACCGAGACCAGCACTGCGACCCACGGCACGTCCCGCCGGGAGACCCGGGTCGCGGCCGCCGGGGCGTCGCCGCGCCCGCCGAGCGAGAACAGCATCCGGGACGTCGCGTACACGTTGGCGTTGAACGCGCTCAGCAGCGCGAGGACGACAACGACCTCCATGAGCCGCGCCGCGCCGTCGAACCCGGCCATCTGCAGCACGGACACGAACGGCGACTCGAGCCGGGCGGCGTCGGTCCACGGGATCAGGGCGACCATGATCGCCACCGAGCCGACGTAGAAGAACAGGATGCGCCACAGGATCGTGCGCGTGGCGCTCGCGACCGCCGACTGCGGGTCGCGCGCCTCCGCTGCCGCGATCGTGACGATCTCGATGCCCCCGAAGGCGAAGACGACGGTGAGCAGGCCGGCCGCGATCCCGGGCAGCCCGGCCGGGGCGAACCCGCCGAACTGCGCCCACTCCCCCAGGACGCTGCCCGACACGGGAACCACGCCGACCACGATCAGCACGCCGAGCACGAGGAAGCCGACGATCGCCAGGACCTTGACGGTCGCGAACCAGAACTCGGCCTCGCCGAACTGGCGCACGCCCACCAGGTTGATCGCCCCGAACACGGCGACGACGGCGGCCGCGACCGCCCACTGCGGCACCGCCGGCCACCAGCCGTGCACGATCCCCGCGACGCCGGTCACCTCGACGCCGAGCACCATGACGATCGTGAACCAGTACAGCCAGCCCAGCAGGAACCCTGCCCAGCGGCCGAGGGCGGCCTCCGCGTAGACAGAGAACGAGCCGCTCGACGGGAGCGCGGACGCCATCTCCGCGAGCATCCGCATGACGAGCACGACGATCGCGCCCGCTATGGCATAGCTCACGAGCACGGCCGGGCCCGCGGCGGCGATGCCGAGGCCGGAGCCGAGGAAGAGGCCCGCACCGATCGCGGAGCCCAACCCCATCATGGTCAGGTGGCGTGTGCGCAGGCCATGGGCCAGGTGCTCGCCGCGGGCGACGGGTTCAGCGGGGTCGCTCTGGTGTTCGGTGGTGCTCACGACCGACCACGGTAACCCGGGCGGTGAGAGACTCGTGCCTGTGACCGAATCTGCACACACCCCCGTGCACACCCCCGAGGACGACGAGGACTACGGCCTCGAGAAGACCATGAGCGAGCACCCCGAACCGCTGCCGCACGTGGTCGTGGTCGGCGGTGGCTTCGCCGGCATGGCGGCGGTCCGGGCGCTGAAGGACGCGCCCGTGCGGATCACGCTGATCGACCGCCGCGTCTACAACACCTTCCAGCCGCTGCTGTACCAGGTCGCGACCGGCGGCCTGAACCCGGGCGACGTCACCTACTTCCTGCGCGGCCTGCGCCTCAAGCAGAAGAACGTGCACGTGGTGCACGAGCACCTGGTGGAGGCCGACCACGCCGCCAAGAAGATCCGCCTGCTCAACGACCACTGGATCAGCTACGACTACCTCGTGGTCACCGCGGGCGTCACCACCAACTTCTTCGGCACGCCGGGCGCCAAGGAGTTCGCGTTCCCGATGTACTCGCGCTCGCAGGCGATGCGGATCCGCGACAACCTCTTCATCCGCCTGGAGAAGGCCGCGAAGTCGAAGCGCGCCGACGACGGCCTGCGCGTCGTGGTCGTGGGCGGCGGCGCCACCGGGGTCGAGGTGGCGGGCGCGCTCGCCGAGCTGCGCACCGCGGGCCTCGCGCCCGCCTACCCGGAGATCCACGGCGACGCGTTCGAGGTCAAGGTGGTGCAGCGCGGCGGCGAGATCCTCAAGTCGTTCGCGCCCAAGCTGCGTTCGTACGCGACCCAGGAGCTGCGGCACCGCGGGGTCTCGCTGCACCTCGGCGCCGGGGTGGCGGCCGTGGAGCGCGAGGCCGTGGTGCTCACCGACGGCACCCGGATCCACGCCGACCTCACCGTCTGGTCCGCCGGTGTGCGCGTGCACGACGAGGTGGCCGACTGGGGCCTGCCGCAGGACGAGGGCGGCCGCATCCGGATCGGCGACGACATGCAGGTCGAGGGCCTGCCGGGCGTGTTCGCCGCGGGCGACATCGCGATCTCGCCGTCGGACCTGCCGCAGCTCGCCCAGCCCGCGATCCAGGGCGGCCTCGTGGCGGGCCGGAACATCCGCGCCCTGCTCGACGGCGAGCCCCTGCAGGAGCTGCGCTACGTGGACAAGGGCACGATGGCGGTGATCGGCCGCCGCGCCGCGATCGCCGAGATCAACCTGCCCGGGGGCCGGTCGCTGCGCATCACCAAGGGCCTCGCGTGGATCGTGTGGCTGTTCGTGCACATCATGTCGCTCGTCGGGCCCCGCAACCGCGTCACCGTGCTCGCGGGCCTCGTCACGCGGTACGGGTTCCCGTTCCACCGGCGTCCCGTCCCGATCGTGGGCGACGTGCCGACCGTGCGGCCGCCCCGGTCCGGAGCCCCGAAGCCTTGAGCGTTTCACCCCCTTGCCGGCCCGGCGCCGCCCACTGCTCGGACGTCACCCGCTCAGGTGACAGACTCGGCGCGCTGCCCGGCGAAACGGCGAGGTAGCCTCACTCCTGGCGCTCGGCCACAACGCCGTCGGCCAAGGAGAAACCCATGACCCCGGACGAGCTGCGCTCGGCACAAAAACTCACCATGGCGAACCCCGAGCGGTTGCGTCTGCTGGCCCGCCTGCTCACGCACCCCGCGGGCCGCTGCACCGCCGAGGACCTGGTGCTGCGCGCCGCAGCGGAGGACCCGCGCCCGGGCAGGCCGGAGGCCGGCGACCTGCCGCGGGCCGTCGCCGGGGCGCGGGCCGTCGCGGAAGTGGAGGAGCACCTCGAGGCGCTGGTCGCGGTGGGGCTGGTCGCCGTCGTCGGGCCCGTGCCCTCGGACGCGGCGCTGTACCGCGTCTCGTCCCGGGGGATCGCGCGGTTCGGGTCCGCGGCCCTCGCGGCCCCGCGGTACCCCGGCGAGCCCGCTCTGGACGTCCGCGACCACGACGCGCTCCTCGACCGGCTGGCCGACACGCTCGCGATCACCTTCGCCGCCAACGCGGGCGCCGGGACCGTGGACCGGCTGGTCCGGGAATGCTACGCCGCGCTGCACCGGCAGGTGCGGTCGGCCGGGCAGGTGCCGGCGCTCACCGCGTGGCTCGCGACGGACCGGCTCGCCGCCATGGCCGAGGTGACGCACGGCTCACCGCGGGACGTGCTGTTCGTCTGCGTCCACAACACCGGCCGGTCCCAGATCGCGGCGGCGGTCACGCGGCGCCTCGCGGGCGACCGCATCCGCGTGCGCACCGCGGGCACCCGGCCGGTGGCCGAGCCCGACACGATGACCGAGACCGTGCTCGCCCGCCGCGGCCTCGACGGGCTCATCGAGTTCCCGCGGGAGCTCACGGACGACATCGTGCGCACGTCCGGGGTGATCGTGACGATGGGCTGCGGCGACGCGTGCCCCGTCTTCCCCGGACGCCGCTACCTCGACTGGCCCCTGGACGACCCGGCGGGCCGGCCCATCGAGGAGGTCGAGCGGATCGTCGACGACATCACCGCGCGGGTGCGGGCGCTCGTCGCGGAGATCGACGCGGCGGACGAGCCGGGGGCCGCAACCGAGGTCGCGGCCGAGGCCGTGTTCGCGACGTCCGGCGCCCTGACGGCGGAGCCGATGGCCGCCGACGGCACGTTCGGTGCCGGGCAGCAGCGCGGCTGGCTGCCTCGCCTGGCCCGGCGGCCGTGGACCGTCGTCACCACGGCGCTCGGTGCCCGGGGTCAGCGGAAGGCGCGGTAGCCGGTCGGCTCGACCTCGAGCCCCCAGGTGTCCAGCGCCCAGGCCGCGGCGTCGCCGAACGTGGCCGCCAGGGCCGGGAGGTCTTCGCGCAGGTTGAGCGCGCCCCAGCGCCAGCGGGACACCATGAGCTGCCGGTAGGACGGCGACCGGCCCGCCGGACCCACCAGCTCGCGGCCCGCCAGGGTGCTCTTCCACAGCCAGCCGGTGACGAGGACCAGGTAGGTCGCGCACGCCTGCCGCACGGAGGTGTCCCAGCCGGGCTCCGCCACGATGTCGGGCGCGTGGTCGGCCAGGCCGGCGGTGAGCTCGTCGAGGAGCAGGTCCGTGAGGCCGGGCGGCGGGTCGAACACGCACCAGCAGGTGGCGAAGGGCAGCAGCCCGTACGCGGCGACGAACGCCGCGTGCTGGACGTCGGTGCCCTCCAGGTCGAGGAAGCGCCAGCCGTCCGGGCCGAGCACCGCGTTGTCGGGACAGGTGTCCGTGGGCGTGACGACCGCGGCGGTACCGGGGGTGGTGCGCAGGTGCTGGGCCGCGGCGAGCTCGGCCTCGACCGCGGCCCGGCGCGCTGCCGTTCCGGGCACGTCGAGCAGGCGGTCGAGCCCGGCCCGCAGGTCGGCGTCGGCGTCCCACGGCTCGGCGGCGGCCAGGCGGCTGCGCGCCTCGGCGACCCGGGCGCGGGAGCCGCCCGTCGTGCGGCCGAGCGCGCGGGCCCAGGTCCGGGCTCCGTCCCAGGCCGCGTCGCGGTCGTCGCCGAGGAGGAGGTCGGCGAGGGTGGGCAGGTCACCGAGGTCGGACATGACGATCAGGTGGTGCTCCGCGTCCTGCGCGAGCAGGGTCGGCGTGCCGGGGCACAGGCCCAGGCCGACGGTCTCGCGGACGAACGCGCCGTCGTCGGACAGGAAGCGCTTGACGATCACCGTGGCCGGGCCGCCCGGGGCCGCGCCGTCGACCCGGCAGCGGAGCACCTGGGAGCGGGCGGAGCCGCCCAGGTCGACCGGGTCGGTCAGGCGGACGCCGTCCGACGGCGGGACGGGGGCTGCCTGGACCAGTGCTGCCTGGGCGAGCGCTGCCTCGGCGAGGGCGACGGTGTCGTTCACCGGGACAGTGTGTCCGCTGCTCACCGGGCAGGACCACACAATTCACAGGACTGTGGACAACATCTGTGGATAACTCCGCGCGGGTGCCGGTCGCCAGCGATGCATGCTGTGGATAACCCGGTGGACAGCGCCGCGCAACTTATCCGGCTGGGGAGTGTCAGTGGCTGGGTGCAAGGTAGGAGTTCGAAGCGTTCCTCGTGCGACAACCTCCTGAAGGGCTGGACCATGACCGATTCGACCTCCACCGGACCCGAGACCGACCGGCCTGTGTCCGACGGCGTGGGCATCCTGAAGTCGGTGGTCCTGGACGTTCCCGACCTCGGCGTCGAGGCCAGCTTCTGGACGGCCCTGACCGGCGGCGCCGTGAAGTTCACGGACCACGACTGGGTCACCGTCACGACCCCGGACCAGTGGGACGTCGCGTTCCAGCTCGCGCCCGACCACGTCCCGCCGCAGTGGCCGGGACAGGAGCACCCCCAGCAGGCGCACATCGACCTGTACGTGCCCGACCTGGCCGCCGCGACCGCCCGGGCGGTGGACCTCGGGGCGAGGGTGCTGCGGGAGAACGAGCGGTGGATCACGCTGTCCGACCTCGCGGGGCACACGTTCGACCTGTGTCTCAAGGAGGAGTCCGACGGCGTGACCGTCATGGGTCCCACCTTCGACTGTCCGGACGCGTCCGCCCTCGCCCGGTTCTGGTCGGAGATCCTGGGCGCCCCCGTGGCGTACGACGCCGACGGCGTCGCCATGCTGGGCGGCGACCGGCCGCTGCTGTTCCAGTCGGTCGAGGACTACAACGCGCCGCAGTGGCCGGACCCGGCGCACCCGCAGCAGGTGCACCTCGACATCGGCGTGCCCGACCTCGACGCCGGCGAGGCCGCGGTGCTGGCGCTCGGCGCGACCCGGCTGCCGGGCGAGGGCTCGGGCTTCCGGGTGTTCGCCGACCCGGCGAACCACCCGTTCTGCCTGGTGCTCTGACCGGCGGGTTAAGTTGCGGGCTCCGGGAAGCGCGGGGCCATCCGCCGTGCCACGGTGGATGGCGGTAGGTCGCGCGAACGGAGTCGGGATGCTCACGGTGCGAGAGACGGGCACGCAGCTCGCCCGCCGCTGTGCCACCGCGCTGGAGAAACATGCGGGCCTCCGGGTCACGCGCGTGCCGCGCGCCCGCGACCGCGGGAGTGGTGCGGGCGGCGCAGCGAAAGGCGGAGCGGGAACGAGCGGCGCGGCGCGGCCCGGGAAGGGCCGGATCCGCCCGCCGCGGGACCCGGCCGACCGCCTGCTGGTGGCCCCGGTGTTCGTGCTCTCCGCGCCCCGGTCCGGGTCGACGCTGCTGCGGGTGGTGCTGGACAGCCACTCCCGGGTGCACGCGCCCATCGAGACGCACGTCCGGCGGCTGGCCGTCGACCCCACGACGCCGCTGGTCCGCCGTGCGATGGAGGCCCTGGGCCACAACACCGCCGACGTCGAGCACATCCTGTGGGACCGGATCCTCCACCGGGAGCTGCTGCGCAGCGGCAAGGACGTCATCGTGGAGAAGACGCCCAGCAACGTGTTCGCCGCCGACCGGTTCGCGACCTGCTGGCCCGACGCGCGCTTCATCTTCCTGCTGCGCCATCCCGTGTCGATCGCCCGGTCGTGGCACGACGCCGACCCGGCGCGGCGGCCGATGAGCCGCGCGATCCAGCACACCCTGAAGTACATGAGGGCGCTCGACGGCGTCCGGCAGCGGCTCCCTGGGCTCACCGTGCGCTACGAGGACGTGACCGCGGACCCGGCGTCGGAGTTCCACCGGATCTGCGACTTCCTCGGCCTGGTGTGGGAGCCGGGCATGATCGCCTACGGCGAGCAGGACCACGGCGACTTCGACAAGGGCATCGGCGACTGGCGGGACAAGATCCGCAGCGGCACCGTCCAGCCCGGGCGCAGCATCCCGCGCCCCGGCGCGATCCCGCGCGAGCTGCTCCCGATGTGCGAGAGCTGGGGCTACGTCGAGGCGAACGCCGCGAGCGGCGACTGAGGCCTGGGAACCACGGGCGCCCGGAGCGGGCGCACCAGCGTCAGGGGCGGGCGCACCGGCGTCAGGCGTGCACCAGCGCCGGGTGCTCGGGATGGTCGACCCGGACCAGCAGGTCGGGCACGCCCTCGATCTCCCGGCCGTACCGCTCGTACGCGGGGATCGCCCACTCCTCCTCCGGCGGCGTCCGACGCCGGAGCGTCGCCGGCTTGATCGCGAGGTGGACGGCGACGTCCGCGTCGAGCCCGCGGCCGATCGACAGCGCGCCGTCGAGCACCACGACGGTGCCGGGACCCGCGCCGACGTAGGCCGCCCGCGTGGCCCGGTCGGTCTCGGGGTCGCGCAGGCTGGGCAGGTACTCGCCCCGCTCGACGACGCGCGTCAGCACCTCGCGGTTCAGCGCGGCGACGTCGATCCAGCCGTGGAGCAGGCTGTCCGGGTCCTCCCGGCCGTGCTCGAGCCGCAGGGACCGGGGGCGGAGAAAGCCGCTCACCCCGACCCGCGCGACGGGCCGGCCGACGGCCTCCAGGGGTGCGACGAGCGCGTCGGCCAGCCGCTCCGGGTGTGTGGAGGGGTGCCCGTCGACGAGCAGCCGAACCGGGGTGCCGCTCGCGGCACCCCGGCCCAGCACCAGCTCGACGACGCGCTCGACGAGGAGCGTCTCGCTCACGGGTTCGACGCGTGTGCTCATCGTGCGGCGGGCGGAAGCCCTAGCGCTCCGCCCGGCGGGAGCTGATCACGCCCGTGTCGAAACCGGCCAGGTGCAGCCCGCCGTGGAACCGCGCGTGCTCGATCTTGACGCACCGGTCCATCACGACGTTCAGCCCCGCGGCCTCGGCCTTGCGCGCCACGTCCTCGTGCCAGGAGCCGAGCTGCAGCCACAGGGTCTTCGCCCCGACCGCGATCGTCTCGTCCAGCACGGTCGGCAGGTCGTCGTGCCGCCGGAAGACGTCGACGAGGTCGGGCACGACGGGCAGGTCGGCCAGGCTCGGGTACACGGGGTGCCCCAGGATCTCCGTGGCCCGCGGGTTCACGAAGTACACGTCGTACGGGGAGGAGGACAGGAGGTACGTCGCCACGAAGTAGCTCGCGCGCGCCGGGTTCGCCGACGCACCCACGATCGCGATCGACTTCGTGGAGCGCAGGATCCGCAGGCGCTCCGGGGCGCTCGGGCCCTGCCAGGTCCGCGTGACCTCGCTCATCGGTTCACTCCCGTCGCCTTGGTCAGTGCCTGGTCGAGGTCCCAGAGGATGTCCTCGACGTCCTCCAGGCCCACCGAGATACGGATGAGGTCCTCGGGCACGCCCGCCGCCTCGAGCTGCTCGGCCGAGAGCTGCTGGTGCGTGGTCGACGCCGGGTGGATCACCAGCGTCCGCGCGTCGCCGACGTTGGCCAGGTGCGACGCGAGCTGCAGCGACTCGATGAACAGCCGGCCGGCCTCGCGCCCGTCCGGGAGCGGCAGGTGGTCCTCGACGGGAACCACGGCGCCGACCGGGGCGTCCGTGGCGAGGGCCAGGCTCTCGGCGTCGGGCCCGGCAGCCGTCGTCGGGACCTGGAGGCCGAACGCGAACACGGAGCCCGGCCCCAGCGGCAGGTACTTCTGCGCCCGCTCGTGGTGCGGGTGCGTGGGCAGGCCGGCCCAGAGCACGTAGGAGACGCGGGGGTCGGTGTCGAGCCACTCGGCCACGGCGCGGGCGTTCGCGAGGTGCGCGTCCAGGCGGTACGGGAGGGTCTCGACGCCCTGGAGCAGCTGGAAGGCCGACTGCGCGGAGAGCGCCGGGCCGATGTCGCGGAGCTGCTCGGAGCGCAGCTTGGTGAGGAAGCCGTACTCGCCGAAGTTGCCCCACCAGCGCACGTCCCCGTAGGACGGGACGGGCTCGGTCATCTGGGGGAACTTCCCGTTGCCCCAGTCGAACCGCCCGGACTCGACGACGACGCCGCCCAGGGTCGTGCCGTGCCCACCCAGGAACTTGGTCACGGAGTGGATCACGATGTCCGCGCCGTGCTCGATCGGCCGCACCAGGTACGGCGTCGCCAGCGTCGCGTCGACGACGAGCGGGATGCCCGCGGCGTGCGCGACCTCGGCGAGCCCCTCCAGGTCGGCGATCTCGCCGGACGGGTTGGCCACGACCTCGGTGTACAGGACCTTGGTCTCCGGCGTGATCGCCGCGGCGTAGTCCGCGGGGTCGGTGCCGGGCACGAAGGTGGTGTTGACGCCGAAGCGCCGCAGCGTCACGTCGAGCTGCGTCACCGTGCCGCCGTAGAGCTGCGCGGACGCGACCACGTGGTCCCCCGCCCCGACGAGCGCGGCGAAGGTGATGAACTCGGCCGACATGCCGGACGCCGTCGCGACCGCGCCGATGCCGCCCTCCAGCGAGGCGATGCGCTCCTCCAGCGCCGCCACCGTCGGGTTGCCGATGCGCGAGTAGATGTTGCCGTACTTCTGCAGCGCGAAGAGGTTCGCGGCGTCATCGGTGTCCTGGAACACGAACGACGTGGTCTGGTAGATCGGCACCGCCCGCGCCCCCGTCGCCGCGTCGGGGATGCCCCCGGCGTGAAGGGCCCGCGTGCGGAACCCGAAGGTGTGCTCGGTCATCGTCCTGCCTTTCTCTCCGCGACGCCCTCTGCCAGGACGGCGCGGATGTCCTCGACGGCCCACGGGTTCTGCAGCGACGTGACGTCGCCCAGCTCCTCGCCCTGCCACAGCTGCGCCAGGAGGCGCCGCATGATCTTTCCCGACCGCGTCTTCGGCAGCTCGGGCACCGCGATCACGTGCCGCGGCTTCGCCACCGGGCCGATCTCGCGCGCGACCTGCGACCTCAGCTCGGCGACCGCGGCGTCCGCCTCCTGCGGCGACGTCGCGCCCGCCCAACCTACGCCCACGCCGGACGGCACCACGAACGCGGCCACGGCCTGGCCGGTCACCGGGTCCGGCACGCCCGCGACGCCGGCCTCGCCGACGGCCGGGTGCGCCACCAGCGCGGACTCGATCTCGATGGTGGACAGCCGGTGCCCGGACACGTTCACGACGTCGTCCAGGCGGCCCAGCAGGTGCACGTTGCCGTGCTCGTCCAGCACCGCGCCGTCGCCCGCCACGTAGTACGCGCCCGCCGGACCCTGGCCCGCGAACCGGCGCCAGTACGAGTCGAGGTAGCGCCGCGGGTCGCGCCACACGGTGCGCGCCATGCCCGGCCAGGGCCGGGTCACCACCAGGATGCCGGGCTCACCGGGCCCGAGGCGGCGGCCGTCGTCGTCCACCACGGCGACCTCGATACCGGGGAGCGCGCGGGTCGCCGAGCCGGGGACCAGCGGCGTCACGCCCGGGAGCGGAGCGACCATGGCGGCGCCCGTCTCGGACTGCCACCACGTGTCGACGACGGGCAGCTCGCCGCGCCCGAACGTCGCCCGGAACCACTCCCATGCCGTGGGGTTGATCGCCTCGCCGACCGTGCCGAGGATGCGCAGCGACGACAGGTCGTGGTCCGGCAGCGTGTCGCCGAACCAGGTCATGAAGGTCCGGATCAGCGTGGGCGCCGTGTAGTACACGGTCACGCCGTACCGCTCGATGATCTCCAGGTGCCGCTCGCGGGACGGCGTGTCCGGCGTGCCCTCGTAGATCACCTGCGTGAGCCCGTTGGAGAGCGGGCCGTAGATCTCGTACGTGTGCGCCGTGACCCAGGCCAGGTCGGCGGTGCACCAGTGCACGTCGTCGGGCTTCGCGTCGAAGTGCGCCCAGTGGGCCCAGCTCGCGTGCGTGAGGTACCCGCCCGACGTGTGGACCAGGCCCTTGGGCTTCCCGGTGGTGCCGCTGGTGTAGATGATGAAGAGCGGGTGCTCGGCGTCGAACGCCTGCGCCTCGTGCACCTCGGGCGCCGTGTCGACGGCCTCGTGCCACCAGACGTCGCGGTCCGTCCAGGCGACGTCGGAGCCCGTCCGGCGGATGACCAGCACGTGCTCCACGTGGTCCAGCCCGGCCACGGCCTCGTCGGCGGTCGCCTTGACCGGCGTCGCGACGCCGCGGCGGAACTGCCCGTCGGTGGTGACCAGGAGCTTGGCGCCCGTGTCCGCGAGGCGGAAGCGCAGCGCCTCCGCGCTGAACCCGCCGAACACCAGGCTGTGCACCGCGCCGATCCGCGCGCAGGCGAGGGCCACGACCACGGTCTCGACCAGCACCGGCAGGTAGACGACCACGCGGTCGCCGGGGCCGACGCCGAGGGCGGTCAGCGCGTGCGCCGCCTGCGCGACGCGGCGCTGGAGATCGGCGTAGGTGACCGTGGTGCGGTCGCCGTTCTCGCCCTCCCAGTGCAGCGCGACCTTGGCGCCCCGGCCCGCGTCGACGTGGCGGTCCGCGCAGTTGACCGCGACGTTCAGCCGGCCACCGACGAACCAGGCGGCCTCGGGGACGGTCAGGTCGTCATCACCCTGCGGCTCCGGCGGCGACCAGGTGTGCGCGGTGTGCCACGGCGTGGTCCAGTCGAGGCGGCTCGCGGCCTCCGCCCAGAACGCGACCGGGTCCGCGGCGGCCCGGTCGTAGGCCTCGGCGGTGACGTTCGGCGCGGCCACCCGCGCCGCCGCCGTCACGTCCACCTCCGCAGCAGACGCCGCTCGGCCAGCCCGATGAGCGCGTCGGTCAGCTTGCCCAGCACCGCGAGCAGCACGATCGCGAGCAGGATGCGGTCCACCCGGCCGTTCTGCTGGGAGTCGTTGAGCAGGAACCCGAGGCCCATCGACGACGCGATGAGCTCCGCGGCCACGAGGAACAGCCACGACTGCGCGAGCGCGAGCCGGAGCCCGGCCACCAGCGAGGGCAGCACGGCGGGGAGCTGCACCGTCGTCAGGAGCCGCAGGCCGCGCAGCCCGAACGCCCGGCCGGCCTCGACCAGGTGCGGGTCGACGTGCCGCAGGGCGGCCGCGATCGTCGTGTAGACGGGGAAGAACGCGCCGATCGCGATGAGCGTGATCTTCGACTCCTCGCCGATCTTGAGCCACAGGATCAGCAGCGGCACCCAGGCCAGCGACGGCACGGCGCGGATCGCGCCGAGCGTCGGCGCGAGCAGGAGGTCGCCGAGCTTCGACAGCCCCACCAGGGAGCCGACCGCGAGGCCCGCCGCGGCGCCCAGCGCGAACCCGACGATCACGCGCTGCGTGGAGATCGCCACGTGGTGCCAGAGCTGGCCGCGCTGGACCAGGTCGACGGCGGCGTCCCACACGGCCACGGGGCCCGGGAGCTGGTATGGCGGGACGAGCCCGGCGGCCGTGGCGCCCCACCAGACCGCGAGGAGCACCACGGGCACGAGCAGCCCCAGCGCGATCCGCCCGGCCCGGCCGACGCCGCCCGCTCGCCGGTCAGCCATCCGAGGCCACCGCCTCCTGCGCGAACTCGGGAGCGAACAGCTCGTCCAGCGCGGTGTCGACGTTCTTCTGCGCGGGCACGTCGCCCGACTCGACGAAGATCGGGCCCACGACCTCCAGCACGTCGCGCTGCTTGTCGCCCGGGACCGGGTCGAGGTCGAGCACCGTGCGCTCCTCGATCACCGTGGACGCGACCTCGGGGTCGATCGAGGCGACCTCGGCCAGCAGCGCGGACAGCTCCTCCGGGTTCTCCAGCGCCCAGGCGCGCGCCTGCTCGTAGGCGTCGACGACGGCCTGCGTGACGTCCGGGTGCTCGTCCACGAACTCCTCGCGGGCGTTGAGGAACCCGTAGGTGTTGAAGTCGATGTTGCGGTAGATCAGCTTGTCGCCGGCCTCGGCCTCGGCCGCCGCCATGATCGGGTCCAGGCCCGACCACGCGTCGACGGAGCCGTTGTCGAGCGCGGCCCGGCCGTCGGCGTGCTGCAGGTTCTGCACCTCGACCTCGTCGAGCGGGATGCCCGCCTCGTCCAGGGTCTGGAGCAGGAAGAAGTAGGGGTCGGTGCCCTTGGTGGCGGCGATGGACGCCCCCTTCAGGTCCGCCACGTCCTTGATCTTCGAGTCGCCCGGGACCACGATCGCGGCCCACTCCGGCTGGCTGTAGATGTCGACCGTGCGGATCGGGGAGCCGTTCGCGCGCGCCAGGAGCGCGGCGGACCCGGCCGTCGAGCCGAAGTCGATAGCCTCGGCGCGGAGGTTCTCGTTCGCCGTGTTCGAGCCGTCCGACTGCACCCAGGTGACCTCGACGCCGTCGAGCTCCTCCTCCAGCCAGCCCTGCTCGCGGACCACGAGGCTGAGCGGGTTGTACGTCGCGAAGTCGATGTTCAGGGTGTCGGTGCTCCACTCGCCCGCGCCCTCGCCGCCGGCGGCGGCGGAGCCCTCGCCGGCCACACAGCCGCTCATCGCCATCGCCGAGACGAGGGCCAGGCCGGACGCCAGAACGGTGTGCCTACGGTTACGCATGGGTTTTCCTCTCGCTGCCCGACGGCGGTCGGCGGGCTGGGTGGTTCGGTGCGGTGGGTCTCTGTCGAGCGGGTCAGCGGTCGTGGTGGGTCGGCACGCCGAGCCCGTCGAGCAGCTCCGCGCGGAGCTCGGCCAGGTCGCGCGCGGCGCGGTCCCGGGGCCGGTCGCCCGGCACGTCGACGATCCGCGCGATGCTCGGCGCCCCGCCGTCGGACGCGGCGGCGTGGGACGCCCCGCTGTCCGCCACCGTGCGCAGCAGCACCACGCGGTCGGCGAGGTAGAGCGCCTCCTCGACGTCGTGCGTGACCAGCAGGATCGTCGCGGGCTGCGCCGCGTGGACATCGAGCAGCAGGTCCTGCATGCGCAGCCGGGTCAGGGCGTCGAGCGCGCCGAACGGCTCGTCGAGCAGCAGCACGCCGGGGTTGCGGGCCAGCGCCCGGGCGAGCGAGGCGCGCTGCGCCATGCCGCCCGACACCTGGCGCGGCCGCAGCCCGGCCGACGTCGCGAGCCCGACCAGGTCGAGCAGCCGCGCCACGCGCGCCCGTCCGGCGTCCTTCGCGGTGCCCGGCGGGAGGCCCAGCGCGACGTTCTGCGTGAGCGTGCGCCACGGCAGCAGGCGGGGCTCCTGGAAGGCGACGGCGGTGCGCGGGTCCGCCCCGACCACGGGCGCCCCGTCGATCGTGACGCTGCCCGACGTCGGCGCGTCCAGGCCGCTGACCTGGCGCAGCAGGGTCGACTTGCCGCAGCCGGACGGGCCGAGCACGGCGACGATCTCGCCCGGCGCGACCCGGAGGTCGACGTCGCTCAGCACGGTGCGGCCCGTGCGGTCGCCGCTCCCGGGCGCGGCGAACGTGCGCGAGACGCGGTCGAGGCGGACGGGCAGCGCCGGGGACGCGGCGGCGTCCGCCCGGCCGGTGGGCGAGGCTGTGGATGCAGCTGTGGACGGTGCTGCGGGAACCATGGGTGTCATCCCTTGCGATCGGTCCGTGCGGTGGGGCGGTCGCTGTGCACCGACATGACCCGGAGCCGTCCGGGCGGCAGGATCTGACCTCTCCCATGGGGCGTTCAGTCATCTTTTGTCAGGCAATGCCGATGAACCCCATAGAACCGGATGATGCAACTCGTCCACCAGATCGTTTCATGATGTGAGACCAAGATGTGGACGAGCGAAGACTCGATGCGTCCGCATGCTCCTCGCCCTGAGCGATTTCCGGTGACGACGCCGTGCGCCGCGAGTACGTTGAGGCGGTGACCCAGCCCTATCTCCGGTATCCCCACATCCACGGTGACCAGGTCGCGTTCGTGGCCGACGACGACGTCTGGCTCGCCCCCGTCTCCGGTGGCCGCGCCTGGCGCCTGACCAGCGACCACGTGCCCGCGACGACTCCCCGCTTCTCCCCCGACGGCACGCGCCTCGCGTACGTGTCCCACAAGGACGGCCACCCCGAGGCGTACGTGGTCGAGCTGGCCGACGGCGCCACGCGACGCCTCACCTGGTTCGGCGGCACGGCCACGACGGTGCTCGGCTGGGACGACGCCGGCCGGGTGCTCGTCTCGTCCAACGCCGGCTCGTACGAGCGCTCCCTGACCGTGGTGCGCGCGGTCGGCCTCGACGGCACGGTCGAGACCCCGCGCTACGGCGCCGCCTGGGGTGTCGCCGAGCACCAGGGCCCGGACGGCGGGCGCACGACCGCCCTCGTCTCGGCGGGCTACCGCACGCCCGCCTACTGGAAGCGGTACCGGGGCGGCACGGCCTCCGTGCTGTGGCTCGACCGGGGCACGGGCGAGTGGGAGCGCCCCCTGCCCGACGACGAGGCCGGCACCTACGACCCGATCTGGGTCGGGGACGCGCTGGCGTTCACCTCCGACCGGGGGGCGACGTTCCCCGACCACGCCGACGAGCAGGCGAACCTCTGGGTCTGGGACGGCCTGGCGACGGGCACGCAGGCCGCGGGACCCCGGCTGCTCACCACCCAGACCGAGGCCGAGGGCTACGTCCGCGACGCGACGTCCGACGGCGCGCGCATCGTGTGGCACAGCCGCGGCGACCTCTGGCTGCTCGACGCGCTGGACGGCACCCCGCGCCGCCTGGACATCACGCTCACCGGCGCGCTCCCGGAGCCGTACTCGACCGACCCCGACTCGGCGGCGCGGGGTGTCGACGGGCTCGCCGTCGACACGAGCGGTGACGCGAGCGTCGTGGGCTGGCTCGGCACCGCGTTCTGGGTGACCCACCGCGCGGGGCCGGCCCGGGCGCTCGTGGCCGACCCGTCCGTCCGCGTCCGGGAGCCCGTGCTGCTCGGCGACACCGGCCGCGCCGTCGTCGTCACGGACGCGCCGCACGCCACCGCGGACGGCGAGAGCCGGGAGGACGCGCTGGAGGTGCACACGGTGCCCGGCACCGACGGGGTGGACCCGGACGCCGCGCCGCAGCGCTTCGCGGCCGGCGAGCTCGGCCGGGTGCTGCACCTGGCCGCGAGCCCCGCCGGCGACAAGGTGGCGGCGATCTCGCACGACGGCCGGGTCAGCGTGGTCGCGCTGCCCGCCCCCGCGACGGACGGCGACGTCGCCCCGGACGGCACCGCCCCGGAGCCCGGCACCGTGCTCCCGCTCGGCCGGTCGGCGAACGGCGAGGCGGAGTCCCCGACGTTCTCGCCGGACGGGCGGTACCTCGCCTGGTCCAGCCCGACCGGCACCGAGGGCGACCACCACCAGGTGCTCGTCGCCGACCTGCACGCGGACACGCCGACGGCGACGCCGCTGACGTCGGGCCGGTTCCACGACTTCTCGCCGGCGTTCAGCGACGACGGCAAGTACGTCGTGTTCCTGTCGAACCGCACGTTCGACCCGTCCTACGACTCCCACGAGTTCGCCCTGTCGTTCAGCGCGGCGACGCGGCCGTGGCTCATCCCGCTGGCCGCGACCGAGCCGGCGCCGTTCGGCCCGAGCGCCGACGGCTGGCGCCTGAGCACGCCGGACGCCAAGAAGGGCGGCACGGACGACGACGCGGCGGGCGACGAGAAGCAGGACGAGGACCACAAGGACACGGCCTCGCCCGACATCGACCTCGACGGCGCCGAGGAGCGCGTGGTGCCGTTCCCGGTGACGTCCGGTCGGTACCGCGACCTGCGCGCGGCCAAGGGCGGCGTGCTCTGGGTGCACGAGACCGACGACGCCGGCGTGCTCGGCGCGCGGCACGCCGGCACCGACGGCGACCCGGCACCCGACGTGCTCCAGTTCTGGTCCTTCGAGGCGCGCAAGGCGACGGACGTCGCGGAGAAGGTGACCGCGTACGCGGTGTCGGGCGACGGCGAGCGGGTGGTGATCCGGTCCGGGTCGGGGCTCAGCGCGCAGTCGGCCACCAGCAAGCCCGGCGACGACGACCCGAGCGCCTTCGACATCGACCTGTCCCGCGTCCGCCACGAGGTGGACCCCCGCGCCCAGTGGCACCAGATGTTCGACGAGAACGCCCGCATCATGCGCGACCACTACTGGCGCGCGGACATGAACGGCGTCGACTGGGCCGGGACGGTGGCACGCTGGCGCCCGCTGATCGACCGGGTCGCGACCCACGACGACCTGGAGGACGTGCTCTGGGAGACCGTCGCCGAGCTCAACACGTCGCACGCCTACGTGCGGTCGCCCCACGAGCGCGGCGACTCGTCCCGCAAGCTCGGGCTGCTCGGCGCGGACCTCACGCGGACCGCCGACGGCTGGCGGATCGACCGGGTGCTGCCGAGCGAGTCGTCCGACCCGGGGGCACGGTCCCCGCTGCGCGCCGCGGGCGTCGACGCACGGCCGGGCGACCTGATCGTCGCGGTGGACGGCCGGCCGGTGGACCCGGTGGCCGGACCCGCGGCGAACCTGGTGGGCGCGGCCGACATCCCGGTCGAGCTGACCCTGCGGCGGCCCGCCGTCGCCGGAGAGGGTGCGGCGGACGGCGGGACCGGCCCGGCCGCGAGCCGGGACCGGCGCGTCGTCGTCGTGCCGCTCGCCAACGAGTCCGACCTGCGTTACCAGGACTGGGTGCGGTCGCGCCGCGAGTACGTCGCCGAGAGGTCAGGCGGCCGGCTCGGCTACGTGCACGTCCCGGACATGATGAGCACCGGGTGGGCCCAGCTGCACCGGGACCTGCGGCTCGCCGCGGACCGTGAGGGCATCGTCGCGGACGTGCGCTTCAACGGCGGCGGGCACACCTCGCAGCTCGTGATCGCCCGTCTCGCCGCACGCGTCGCGGGCTGGGGGCTGAACCGGCACTACGACCGCCCCAACTCCTACCCGGACCGCGCGCCGCGCGGCCCGGTCGTGCTCGTCACCAACGAGTACGCGGGGTCCGACGGCGACATCGTGAACGCGGCCGCGCAGGCGCTCGGCGTCGGGCCGGTCGTCGGTGTGCGCACCTGGGGCGGCGTGGTCGGGATCGACGGCCGCTTCGACCTCGTGGACGGCACCGGGATCACCCAGCCGCGGTACGGCCTCTGGCTCGCCGGCAAGGGATTCGACGTCGAGAACTACGGCGTGGACCCCGACATCGAGGTGCGGCACACCCCGGCGGACTACTTCTCCGACGTGGACCCGCAGCTCGAGGCGGGCATCGCCGAGGCGTTCCGGCTGCTGGAGGAGACCCCGGCGGCCGAGCCCCCGGCGCTGCCGGAGCCGCGGGTGCGCCGGCGCTCGTAGCGCGCCGCTCCGCCGCGAGCGGCGCTCCGCCGCAGGTCGCGGTGGAGCGTCGCTCAGCGGCGCGTCGCCTGCACGAACGTGATCGGGCCGTAGCGGCGCTCCACGTGCGCCACCTCGCGGGCGTCGGCGAACCCGGCGTCCGCGAGGAGGCGCAGCAGGCCGCCCTCCAGGTTCCGGGCGGTGTGCGGGTTGTCGGCGACGGCGGCGTGCCCGCGGCCGTGCCCGCGCACCCGGCCGTACGCGCCCGTGCTGCCGGGGCCGCGCCGGGCTCCACGGCCGTGGCCGCGGCCGTGCTCGTGCCCGTGCTCGCCGCCGGAGCCGTCCGCGCTGCCGAAGTCGACGATCGTCACCCGCCCGCCCGGCCGGAGCGCGCGGAACGCCTCGTGCGCGAACCGCCCCCGCGCGTCGTCGGGCACGTGGTGCAGGGCGAGGGCGGAGACCACGTGGTCGAGCGAGCCGTCGTCCACGGGGAGCCTGTCGGCGAAGCCCTGGACCAGCGTGAGCGGGACGCGGCGGCGGGCGGCCTTGCGCGCCGCGATGCGCAGCGCGGCGGCGTCCGGGTCCAGACCCGTGACCCGGGCGGCCGGCTGCGCGCGGAGCACGGCGAGCGAGAGGTTCGCGGTGCCGCAGCCGAGGTCGAGCACGGACTCGCCCGGGCCGACGCCCGCGAGCGCCGCCGCACGGTCGTGCAGGGGCCGCACGCGGGAGAACCGCGTGAACGCGTCGTAGAGCGGGAGCAGCCAGGGCCGGCCCATGCCGGGCAGGAACTCGCGCTCGCGCTCCTCCGGGGTGCGGGGGTCGAGGATCCGCACGGTGCTGTCGTTCATCCGGGTGCCTTCCGTGGTGGTGCCCGCGCCGGGGACGCCGGGACGGCCGGTCCGGCCGCTCGTCCAGCATCGGACATCCTGCGGGCCCTCGACAGGACGGAAGTCGGTGCCGATCGCACGATCCTCGGTCGGGCGGTGCGCGGGGTACGGCGGGCGCGCGTCCGGCGCGGCGGGCGGAACGTCGGTAGCGTCGGGGGCGTCACGACGGAGGGGGACGCATGGCACGGGAGCGGAGCGGCTCGGCGCTGACGGTGGTGATCGCGTTCGGCGCCAACTTCGCGGTGGCGGCGGCCAAGTCGGTGGCGGCGGTGCTGACGGGTTCGGCCTCGATGGTGGCCGAGGCCGCCCACTCCTGGGCCGACACGGGCAACGAGGTGTTCCTGCTGGTCGCGGAGCGCAAGGCGGCGCGGCCACCGGACCAGGACCGGCCGCTCGGCTACGGCCGCGAGGCGTACGTGTGGTCGATGCTGGCCGCGCTCGGCCTCTTCGTCGCGGGCGGCGTGGTCTCCGTCTACCACGGCATCCATGCGTTCGGTCAGGCCGAGGAGGCCACCGACTACGGCGTCGGCTACGTGGTGCTGGCCGTCGCCTTCCTCCTGGAGGGCTTCTCGTTCGCGCAGGCATACCGGCGCACCCGGGCCGAGGCCCGCAAGCTCGGCCGGGACCTGCTCGACCACGCGCTGGGCACCTCCGACCCGACCCTGCGCGCGGTGCTCGCCGAGGACTCGGCGGCCCTGGTCGGCCTGGTGATCGCGGCGGGCGGCATGGCCCTGCACCAGGTCACGGGCGACGCTCGGTACGACGCGGCCGGCTCGATCCTGGTGGGGCTGCTGCTGTGCGTGGTGGCGTGGGTGCTCTTCGACCGCAACCGGCGGTTCCTCACGGGCGAGGTGGCCGACCAGCAGATCCACCAGGCGGTCCGGGCGCGGGTCGAGGCGCTGCCCGGCGTGGACCACGTGGGCTACCTCCGGCTGGAGTTCGTCGGCCCCCGGCAGCTCCTGCTGGTCGCCAGCATCGACCTGCCGGGCGACGAGTCCGAGTCCCACGTCGCCGTGCGCCTGCGCGCCCTGGAACGACAGCTCGAGCGCGCGCCGCAGATCGTCGACGCCGTGCTCACGCTCGCGGTGCCGAGCGACCGGTGACGGGCGACCGGTGTGGGCCAGTGACGGGCGACCGGTGATGGTGCCCCGGCCCGCGGACGACGCCCTGCCCCCGCTGCGCACCCCGTCCAGCGTCCGCACGGTGCGCCCGGACGGCACCCCGGTGTACCGGTACCAGCCGCGCCTCGGCATGCCGCCGGTGAACGTCAACCTGCACGACGGCGCGGACGAGCACCCGCACCTCCCGCCCGGGCACCGGCACGCCCACGACTTCTACGTGCTCGTCCTCGTCGAGCGCGGCCCCGGGCAGGAGGACGGCGCCGCGCGCGACGGCGACCTGTACGCCGTCCCGCCGGGCCGGACGATCGACCCGGGAACGGTCCGGGGCTTCGCGGACTCCCGGGCCTGGACGCTGGCCTTCACGCCCGACGCCGTCCCCTCGCTCGCCTCCGTCTCGCCGCTGGCCTGGACGCACCACCCGCTCCTGGCGCTGTTCGAGGCGGAACCCGACGGGCCGGGCGCGGCCGACCGCCCGCCGGCCCTGAGCACGAACGTCCCGGCGGGCGAGCGCCCGCGCTGGTCGGCGTGGCTCACGGAGCTGGCCGAGGAGCTGGCGGCGCCCGGACGGCTCGGCGCCCGGGACGCGGCGTCAGCCCTGCTGACGCGGATCCTGATCGCGGCGGCCCGCCTGGCGTCGTCGGCCCCCGCCCCGCCCGACCCGCTCGTGACGCGGGTCTTCGACGAGATCGAGGCGACGTTCCGCGACCCGGTCTCCGCGGCCGACGTCGCCCGCGCGCTGGGCTACACGCCCGGCTACCTGACCACGGCCGTCCGCGAGCGCACGGGCCGCACCCTCCTGGAGTGGATCACCGAGCGGCGCATGACCGAGGTGCGCCGGGTCCTGCGGGACACGGACCTGCCGCTCGCCGTCGTGGCCGCGCGCACGGGCCTGCGCGACGCCACGTACCTGGTCCGCCGGTTCAAGGACCGGTACGGGATCACGCCGGACCGGTGGCGAAGGAACGAACGGTCCTAGAGCGAACCGTCACGGAATGAACAGGCTGTGGACTCGTGCGTGAGTTCGGTCCTGCCATCGGCTAGTTTTGGGGCACGCATCGGCACGACTGATGTGTGCCACTCATCGAACGGAGCCCTCACCATGTCTCGCAACCGCGCCCTTCTCACGGTCACCGCGGCCTCGGCCGTCCTCCTGGCCCTGACTGCCTGCGGCAGCTCGGACGAGTCGGGTGGCGCGGGCGACGAGCTCGGGCTGTCCGGGGGCAAGCTGGTCGTCGCGACCGAGGGCACGTACCGGCCGTTCAGCTACCACGACGAGACGGACGAGCTGGTCGGCTACGACGTCGAGGTCGCCGAGGCGGTCGCCGAGAACCTGGGCGTGGAGATCGAGTTCCAGGAGACCCAGTGGGACGCGATCTTCGCGGGCCTGGACGCGGGCCGCTTCGACACCATCGCGAACCAGGTGACCATCACCCCGGAGCGCGAGGCCGACTACGTCTTCTCGACGCCGTACACCGTGTCGACCGGTGTGCTCGTGGTGGCCGCCGACAACAACGACATCACCAGCTTCGCCGACCTGGACGGCAAGACCAGCGCCCAGTCGCTCACGAGCAACTGGAACGACCTCGCCAAGGAAAGCGGCGCCAAGGTCGAGGCCGTCGAGGGCTGGGCGCAGGCCGTGGCGCTGCTGGAGCAGGGTCGCGTGGACGCCACGATCAACGACAGCCTCACCTACCTCGACTACGCGAACACCGAGGACGCCTCCGGCATCAAGGTCGCCGCGGAGACGGACGAGGAGTCGCAGTCCGCGTTCGTCGTGACGCCGGAGAAGGAGGCGCTGGCCACGGCGATCAGCGGCGCCCTGGAGGACCTGCGTGCCGACGGCACGCTGGCGGAGCTCGGCAAGAAGTACTTCGGCGAGGACGTCTCGGAGTGACGTACCGCGCGACGCTCCCCGCCGGGCACCGCTGACGGCGCCGAGAGGGAGACATGGACTGGCAGCTCGTCGCCGACTCGTTCTGGCCGCTCCTGCAGGGCGGCCTCACCGGCACCATCCCGCTCGCCCTGGCGTCGTTCGCGATCGGGCTGGTGCTCGCCCTGCTCGTGGCGCTCCTGCGGCTCTCGCCGAACCCGGTGCTGTCGTGGATCGGCCGGGCGTACGTCTCGGTGATCCGCGGCACCCCGCTGCTGGTGCAGCTCTTCGTGATCTTCTACGGCATGCCGGAGATCGGCATCCGCCTGGACCCGTGGCCGAGCGCCATCATCGCGTTCTCCCTGAACGTGGGCGGCTACGCGGCCGAGGTCGTGCGTGCGGCGATCCTGTCCGTGCCCAAGGGCCAGTGGGAGGCGGCCTGGACCGTGGGCATGTCGCCGGCCCGGTCGCTGGGCCGGATCATCCTGCCGCAGGCCGCACGGGTGTCGGTGCCGCCGCTGTCGAACACCTTCATCTCGCTGGTCAAGGACACGTCGCTCGCGTCGCTCATCCTGGTGACCGAGATGTTCCGCAAGGCGCAGGAGATCGCGGCGTTCTCGAGCGAGTTCCTGACCATCTACATCGAGGCGGCCTTCATCTACTGGTTGTTCTGCACGGTGCTGTCCGCGGGGCAGAACGCGCTCGAGAAGAGGCTGGACCGGTATGTCGCACACTGAGGACCGCCCCACCGGCACCCTGCTGACCGCCCGGGGCATCGAGAAGTCGTTCGGCGCCAACCACGTGCTGCGCGGCGTCGACCTGGACGTCCGGCGCGGCGAGGTGGTCGCGCTGATCGGCGCCTCCGGCAGCGGCAAGACGACGGTGCTCCGCTCGCTCAACGGCCTGGAGACCCCCGACGCCGGGGTGCTGGAGTTCGACGGCGGCCCCGCCGTCGACTTCGGCGCCCAGGCGGAGGCTCTCGGACGCCGGACCGGCGCCGTCCACGCCCGGACCGAGGAGGCGCCGTCTGACGAGACGGTGCCGGAGGACGCGCCGGTCGACGGGACCTCGCCCGAGGACGCCGTGGTCGACGAGGTCCCCGATGACACGGCAGAGAAGGCCACCCCGTCCGGGTGGTCGGAGCGCCGCGCCGCCCGCCGTCGGGCCAAGGCCGGCCGGGCCGCACTGCGGGACCGGTCCGCGATGGTGTTCCAGCACCACAACCTGTTCCCGCACCGCACGGTGCTGGAGAACGTGATCGAGGGCCCCACCCAGGTGCAGCGCGTCCCGCGGGAGACGGCGGTCGCCCGGGCCGAGGAGCTGCTGGCCCGCGTCGGGCTGGCCGAGAAGCGCGACGCGTACCCGCACGAGCTGTCCGGCGGCCAGCAGCAGCGCGTCGGCATCGTGCGCGCGCTCGCGCTCCAGCCGGACCTGCTGCTGTTCGACGAGCCGACGTCGGCCCTCGACCCCGAGCTGGTGGGCGAGGTGCTGACGGTGATGAAGGAGCTCGCCGAGGAGGGCTGGACCATGGTGGTGGTCACCCACGAGCTGCAGTTCGCGCGCCAGGTCGCGTCGCAGGTGCTGTTCCTCGACGGCGGCGTGGTGGTCGAGCGCGGCGCGCCCGCGCAGATCTTCACGAACCCGGCCGAGGAGCGCACCCGCCAGTTCCTCAACCGGGTGCTGCACCCCCTGGACTGACCCCCTCGACCGCCCCGCGGCTGACCGCCCGACCGGCCCGCGGCTAACCCTCGACTCGCCCCTCACCTTTGAGGCCCGGGTTTCTTCGCTTTGAGC
>NZ_JBHWZO010000022.1:0-38736 GCF_042728455.1 Promicromonospora sp. NPDC060204 | reverse complement strand
GGTCCACAGGTGGACGGCCACGTCGTCAGGTCACGCCGCGGTGCCGCCGAGCGCCTGCGGCGTGCGCCGCACGCGCGCCCGCATGACCAGGCCGGGGATCCCGGCGCCCAGGAGGAGCGGGAACACGGCGACGATCGCGAACCAGAGGAAGATCGCGAGGTAGCCGTACGCGGCGGCCCCGCCGCTGGAGCTGTTGTCCGCCACGACGAGCAGCACGATGCTGGCCACGACCGCGACCACCACGAAGGCCAGCAGGATCACCGCGATCCAGAGCAGGGCGGTGGCCCACTTCCGGTAGGCGGGGCTGATCGGCTGCGGCGCGAGCGGCTGCTGGGCCGGGTACGGGGCTTGCGGCTGGTCCGACATGGGCCACACTCTCCCACGTCAGCGGCGCAGCGCACGGCGCGCCAGGCCGTTCCCGAGCCACTGCACAGCCTGGACGATCACCACGATGATCACCACCACGACGGCGGTCACCGCCCAGTCGTACTGCCGGTAGCCCTGGACGATCGCGAAGTCACCCAGGCCGCCCGCACCCAGGTAGCCGCCGATCGCGGACATGTCGAGCACACCCACGAACAGGAAGGTGTAGCCGAGGACCAGGGGCGCGAGCGCCTCGGGCACCAGCACGGTGCGCACGATCCGGAAGGGCGACGCCCCCATGGCCCGTGCCGCCTCGACCACACCGGGGTCGATCGAGACGAGGTTCTGCTCCACGAGCCGCGCGAAGACGAACGTCGCCATGATCGACATCGCGAACGTGAACGCCTCGATGCCGATCGTCTTGCCGACGACGGCGCGGGTCAGCGGACCGAGCGCCACGAGGAAGATGATGAACGGGATGGGCCGCACGATGTTCACCGCGAGGTTCAGCACGGCGAAGACGAACCGGTGCTGCAGCAGGTTGCCCGGCCGCGTCAGGTACAGCCCGAGCCCGAGCGCCAGGCCGAAGAACCCGCCCACCGCGAGGGTGATCAGCACCATGTAGGCCGTCTGGCCGGCGGCCTCCCAGAGCAGCGGCGTCAGCCGCTCCCAGTCCGCGCTCATGCGTCCGCCCTCCCGTGATCGTCCACCCAGGTCACGGCGCGCAGCGCCGCGACGGCGGCCTCCACGGAGCCGCCGTCGCCGACGAGCTCCACCGTCAGCGACCCGTACGGCCGCTCCGCGACCTCCGTGATGCCGCCGTACACGACCGTGCCGTCCACGCCGTGCTCGCGCAGGGTGCGCGTGAGCACGGCCGACGACCCGGCCACCTCGTCCACACCCACGGTCACGATGTGCCCGGTGTGCCGCGTCCGCAGGCGCGCCAGCACCTCGGGCGACGGCCGGTCGCGCAGCGCGGTGGCGACGAACCGCCGCGTGGTGTCGTGCCGGGGCGAGCTGAAGACCTGATAGGCCTCCCCCACCTCGACGACCCGCCCCCGCTCCATCACCGCGACGCGGTGGCAGATCGAGCGCACGACGTCCATCTCGTGCGTGATGACGACCACGGTGATCCCGAGCTCACGGTTGACGCGCTGGAGCAGGTCCAGCACGTCGCGCGTGGTCTCGGGGTCCAGGGCCGACGTCGCCTCGTCCGCGAGCAGGATGCGCGGGTTCGTGGCGAGCGCGCGGGCGATCCCGACGCGCTGCTTCTGCCCGCCCGACAGCGTGGACGGGTAGACGCCCGCCTTGTCCGCCAGGCCGACGAACTCCAGCAGCTCGGCGACCCGCGCGTCGCGCTTCGCGCGCGACCAGCCGGCGACCTCCAGCGGGTAGCCGACGTTCCCCGAGACGGTCCGGGAGGTCAGCAGGTTGAACTGCTGGAACACCATCCCGATCCCGGCCCGGACCGGCCGCAGGCGCGCCTCGCTCAGCGAGCCGAGCGAGAGGCCGTCGACCACCACGTCGCCGCCGGTGGTGCGTTCGAGCGCGTTGATCAGCCGGACCAGGGTGGACTTGCCCGCACCCGACTGCCCGATGACGCCGAAGATCTCGCCCGTACGGATGTCGAGCGTGACGTCGTCGACGGCGCGCACCTCGACGCCCTTACCCCGGCCCGGGAACACCTTGCTGGCGCCCTCGAACCGGATGATGCTGCTGGTCGCCGCAGGCATCAGGAGGCGTCCTCCTGGATGCCGGCCAGGATCTCCTGCAGCTCGGCGGCCGAGTTGTCCTTGATGACGCCAGTGCCGCCCGAGGCCTCGATCACGCCCTTCTCGACCTCCGGGGAGTGGTAGATCTCGACGAGCTGCTGGAACACCTCGTTGTCCGCGTCGTCACCGCGGGCCACCCACACGTTGATGTACGGCTCGGCGGCCGAGGCGTCCGGGTCGTCGGAGAAGATGGCGTCGTCGGAGGTCAGGTCGGCGTCGCCCACGAAGTCGTTGTTGATGATCGAGGCGTCGACGTCCTGCAGCGCGAGCGCCGTCTGGGCCGCGTCGACCGGGGTCACGGTGACCTTCGACTCGTCCTCCAGCACGTCGGCCGGCGTCGAGAACGCGCTGCCGCCGTCGCGCAGGGCGACCAGGCCGGCCTCCTGCAGCACGAGCAGCGCACGGGCCTGGTTCGTGTCGTCGTTCGGGATGGCGATCTCGCCGCCCTCGGGGATCTCCTCCACGCTGTCGTGCTTGAGCGAGTAGAGGCCCAGCGGGTAGACGGCGGTCGCCGCGATCGGCGTGAGGTCCGACCCGGTGGCGGTGTTGTAGTTGGCGAGGAACTGCAGGTGCTGGAACTGGTTCAGGTCCAGGTCGCCGTCGGTCAGCCCCTGGTTGGGGAGCTGGTAGTCGCTGAAGTTCACCAGCTCGACGCTGATGCCCTCCTCCTCGGCCAGGTCGGTGAACGTGTTCCAGTAGTCGTCGCCGGAGTTGACGACGCCGATGCGCACCGGGTCGTCGGCCGAGCCGGTGGCGGGCGCGGCCTCTTCGGCGTTGCCGCAGGCGCTCAGCGCCAGGACGGCGGTGACGGCGAGGCCGGCGGTCAGTACGGAGGTGAAACGAGACATGGGTGGTCCTCTCGGGCGCACGGGCGCGGGTATGCCTGTGCTCAGGATGCGGGGGGCCTGCGTCGGGCGCAGGCCGAGGGTGTGAGACGACGGCGGGCCACGGCCATCAGCAACGTGGCGAGCTCGGGACGATGCGGGGCGGTCCGGGAGGGACCGCGGGAACGTGCGGCGCTGTCAGCGCTCGAGCATTCGCCCGCCACGCACGCGGCCGCGACACATGGCGTCGCGACAGGTGCGCGACGTCGTGGCGGAGGTCCAGGTGCGGGTCATACGGACATCGTGCGTCACTGCACGGCGTCGAAGCCAATCCCTGCGGGGAAAATCCCACGATGCGGACCAAAGTCCGTCCACATTGTGGCGGACCCGCGAGATTCCGGGCATGAAAGGACCCCTCGCACACCCACCAGAGCTCACTTACCCTTGCTGCCTTCCGGCCCTGGGGGAGTTCGGCGAGATGGTGCCGCACGAGGGGTCTGCCGCAAGCCTAACCGATCCGGCGGCCCGGACCGAACCGGGCAGAACCCGCTGTTCGCGACCTCACAGCGCCACTCCCGGATTCCGATTCGTTGTCCGGGCACGGCGTCCGGTATCCTCGTCAGGCCGCGCCAGACTCCGGTCCGTGGTCGCGCGCCCGCCCTGGTGCGGAGCGCGAGGAGGATTCGCCTAGTGGCCTATGGCGCACGCTTGGAAAGCGTGTTGGGTTAACGCCCTCGGGGGTTCGAATCCCCCATCCTCCGCAGTCCGATGACGCGAGACATCACCGATGTCTCGCGTCATCGTTGCCTCAGGGCCCTTCCGCAGCCGGCGCGGACCCTTCCGCGGCCGGCGCCGTGGCGTCGTCGAGGACGGCGAGCACCTCACCGAGGGCCGCCAGCCGGTCCGGGCCGAGGTCGCCGAAAATCCGCCGCAGGATCTCGTCGCCCGCCGCCTCACCCACGGCGAGCGCCCGGGCGCCCTCCTCGGTCGTCGTCACCACCTTGGCGCGCAGATCGGTCGGGTCCGCCGCCCGCCGGACGAGGCCGTCCCGCTCCATGGCCTCGACGGCCTGGGTGATCGAGCGCGCTGCGTACCCGAGCTCCACGGCCAGCCGCGCCTGCCTCATCGGGCCGCTCCGGGCCAGCACCTGCAGGATCTTCGTCTGAGCGAGCGATACCCCGCTCCCGGCCAGGTGCTCGTCCACCGTCCGCCGCAGCCGGGCCGACGTCGTCAGGTAGCGCAGGCCGATCTCCCCCGCGCCGTTGCTGTCGCCCATGCCCGCTCCCTTGATTTCGTGAGGTACCTCAGCATCGTGCATCATTGAGGTACCTCACGATAAGGGAGATCCCTCATGACCACCGCCGTCATCACCGGAGCGACCCACGGGCTCGGCCGGCTCGTCGCGCTCGATCTCGCCCGACAGGGGCTCGACCTGGGGATCGTCGCCCGCAGCGCAGCCCGGGCGGACGCGCTGCGCGCCGAGATCGCGCACGTCGCCCCGGCCGCCGCCGTCGACGTCTTCGTGGCCGACCTGTCCTCCGCGGACGACGTGCGCCGGGTGGGCCGGGCTGTCGGGGCCTGCTACGACCGGATCGACGCCCTCGTCAACAACGCCGGGCTGCACGCGTTCAGCAGGCGTCTCACCGTGGACGGCCTCGACGAGATGACCGCAGTGAACTACGTCGCGCCCTGGCTCCTCACGAACACGCTGCTCGACAAGCTCGTCATGTCTGCTCCGGCCCGCGTGGTCACCGTCGCGTCCGAGGCCGCCCGGCACTCCGGCGGCATCGACCCGGCGCGCGACCTCACCCTCACGGCCCCGTACGGCCGGCGCGCGTCGGCCGCGCGCTACGGACGGACCAAGCTGATGGACATCATGTTCAGCCAGGAGCTGGCACGACGGCTCGCGGGCACGGGCGTCACGGCCAACTGCTGCGACCCCGGGTTCAACACCACCGGGCTCGGGCGCGAGCTCCCGTTCGCCGGGGCCCTGGAGAAGACCCTGCACCGCCTGCGGATCGGCGACCCCGCGCGCGGAGCGGGGATCATCACGCGGCTGGTGACCGACCCGCAGCTCGCGACCCGCACGGGCGGCTACTTGTCCGTGCGGGACGCCCGGCCGCTGGAGTGCCCGGCGCCGGGCCGTGACCCGGCGGTCCAGCGCGAGCTGTGGGAGGCGACCGAACGGCTGCTCGCCTGACCCCGCCGCCGCCGGTCAGGCGCCGCCGGTCAGGCGCCGCCGCCGGTCAGGCGCCGCCGTCCGTCAGGCGGCGTCGGGCACCTGGACCAGCCGCACCGCCGGGCTCGGCGCCAGGCCCACCAGCTCCAGGAGCGACCGGTTGAGCTGGGCGATCGCGTCGCCGAACGCGCTCACCGGGCGGGCCGCCGGGTCGAACGAGAGCATGCACAGGAAGCCGAAGATCTGCCGCCAGCCCACGGTCATCAGGTAGACGACGCCCAGCGGCAGGTCGTCCCCCATCGCGGGGTTGGCCCGCAGGAGCAGCCGCCGGTACACGCCGAGCTGCTCGGCCAGCTCCGGCGGGATGTCGGCGTCGGGCGGGCACGGCGCACCCGTGCGCCGGACCCGGTCGAACAGGGGGACCCAGGCGCCGCCGAGCCGGGAGGCGACACTCTGCCGCACGGCCGCGCGGGCGCCCACGGCCTGCCGGAAGCCCGGCCCCATGAGCAGGTCGAACCCGGCGCGGTGCGTGCCGCACCAGACGACGATCGCGTGCGTGCCCGCCTCGACCTGCGCCGCGAGGTCGTCGGGGTCCTGCTGGGCCACCGCCGCGCCGAGGAACGCCAGCAGGCGGTCCATCGTCGACTCGTACAGGGCCTCCAGCAGGGCCACGCGGTCCAGGCCGGCGCGGCCCAGCTCGGCGTCCGGCACGCCGAGGTCGCGGGCGACGGCGGACGACGTGACGCCGCGGACGCCGTCGGCCTCCAGGAGCCGGCGCGCGGCTGCGAGCGCGTCCCGTCGCAGATCGCGCTCCATCCGACTCCCGTCCCGGGCGAAAACTCCGAAGTGACCGGCGCAGCACTCTATCCGGACAGCCGGCTCCGGGGCGAGGAATTCAGGGCTCGACGAGGCGCACCCGGGGGCTCGGCTCGAGCCCCAGCGACGCCAGGAGCCCCCGCATCATGTCGTCGAACATGGCGTCGAAGTTGCCGAACGCGTAGTCGAGCTGGTCGTAGGCCACCATGCAGAGCAGGCCGTAGACCTGGCGCCAGAACACCATGATCGTGTGGACCACACCCACGGGGAGCTCCTCGGCCACGCCGGGGCTGTCCTGCGTGAGCACGGCCCGGTACGCGTCGAGCTCCGGCGCCAGGCCGGGGGCGACGTCGGCGTCCGCCGGGAAGGGGACGCCCTGCCGCCACAGGGCGGCGAAGCTCGGCACGAACACGGAGCCGAGCCGGTGCACGAAGTGGGGCCGGGCCGCACCGGAGACCCCGACCGCGTGCTGCGCGTCGGCCCCGAGCAGGAGGTCGAACTCGTTCCGGTGGCCCCGGCACCACACGAACAGCGCGTGCGTCGCGGCGTGGAGCCGCGCGGCGTGGTCGTCGTCCGGCTGCCGCGCGACCGCGGCCTCCAGGTAGGCGACGAGCTCGTCCAGCGTGTCGTCGTAGACGGCGGCGAGCAGCCCGGGGCGTCCCTCGAAGTACCGGTACATCCCCGGGCCGGCGATCCCGACCTCCTTGGCGACCGCGACCACCGTCACGCCGTCCACCCCGTGGTCAGCGAGGAGCCGGCGGCCGGCGGCACGCGCGTCACGCAACAGCTCGGCACGTAGTCGCTGCCTGCGCGTCGGGGTGGCGGTCACGGTCCTCCTGCGGTGCTGCTCACGCGCCCGTCGTCCGGCGCGTGAGCTCCCAGTCTTGCACGCGGGACCGCCACCCCGACGGCCGGTCAGGCGCGGCGGCGGGTGACCAGCGCGACGCCGATCCCGACGGCGCCGACGAGGATCCCGGCCGCGCCGAGCCAGCGGCCCACGGGGTCGACGGCGGGCTCGTCGCCGACCGCCGCCGCACCGTCCGCGCCGGACGCCGCGGCGTCCGTGTGGCCGCCGCCGTGCCCGTCGCCCTCGGCGGCGGTGGTCGTGAACAGGGGCGCGGGCGCCTCCGGCTCCTTGCCGTCGTCGCCGGCCAGGTCGTCCCAGTCGACGACGCTGCCGTCGGTGTACGTCTGGTGGGCGGGGAGCACGACCTCGGTGCCCTCGGCGGGCAGCGCCCCGACCCGCACGGCGAACTCCTGGTACTCGTGCGGCGGCACCTCGTGGCCCTTCTGGGCCGTCCAGGTGACGCGCGCGGGGGCCTCGTCGACGGTCGCGCCCTCGACCTCGAACGGCTCGTCGAGCTTCTCGACCTCCACCTCGACGTCCCAGCCGGGCAGGCTGCGCGGCGTGACGCTGAGGAACGGGGTGTCCGTGGGCAGGTCGACGACGAGCTGCTCCGTCGACGCGGTGTCCGACTCGGTCGGCACGCGGAACGTGAGGCTCGCGTAGCTCTCGGCGGCGGTCGTGTCGGGGCTCACACCG
This sequence comes from Promicromonospora sp. NPDC060204, assembly GCF_042728455.1. Taxonomy (NCBI): domain Bacteria; kingdom Bacillati; phylum Actinomycetota; class Actinomycetes; order Micrococcales; family Promicromonosporaceae; genus Promicromonospora; species Promicromonospora sp. NPDC060204. The sequence goes on along the minus strand of NZ_JBHWZO010000022.1, from coordinate 31,239 downwards.
ACGTGGGCGTAGGCCACGGTCGGCAGCAGCACCAGGACGGCGGTGGCGGGGACGGCCGCGAGGGCGCGGCGGGTGGGCAGGCTGAAGCGAGTCATGTGCTCGGTCCTTCGGTACGGGGTGGGTGGGGGCGTGCGGCTAGGCCGGAGCCCACACCGGCGGTCCCCGCTCCGGCGCCACGTGCACGTCCACCCGGCCCGGCACCGTGCGGAGCACCGCCCGCACGGGGGCGCGGCGCACGGCCGGGAGCCGCAGGGGCTCCACCGTGAGCGGCCGGACCAGCCATGTCGCGAGCAGCCAGACACCACGCTCGACGCCCACCAGCAGGCCGACGGAGACGAGGGTCGCCGCCGCGTGCCACGCGAGCATGCCGGGGGCGATCGCCGCCGGCTCGGCGGCTCCGACGCACGCCCCGTACACCCCGGGGACGGCGCCCGCCAGGTGCGCGTGCGCCCCGGACGCGGCCCCGCCGTCGGGCAGCGCGGACGGCGGGCAGGCGCCGGCGAGGAAGGAGAATGCCTGGTGCGAGGCGTACTGGCCGAGGCCCGCCAGTGCGAGGCCGCCCGGCCAGCGGATCTGCCGCCGCACCGCGACCGCGGCGGCCGCGAGGAGCAGGGCGCCCAGCAGGGCGATCGCCTCGATGGGCGGCACGTGACCGCCCGCCTCGAAGTGCGCGGCCAGGGACAGCGAGAGCACGACCGCCGCCCACAGGAGCGCGCGGCCGAGGCCCACTGCTCCCGAGGACGGCGTCAGCACGGCACAGACCCTACTTGGCGGGCTGGCCCTCGTCGCCGGTCTTGGTCCGCTTGACCTGCTCCACCGGCTCGATCGACTTCGCGGGCACGCAGCCCTCGGCGTTCAGCAGGGGCTGGTCGGACGCCAGCTCGACGTCCTCGACGTCGAGCGGTGCCTCGAACTCCTCGCCGATGAGCAGGTCGATCTTGCGGTCGGTGCGGTCGTCGAGGACGAGCCGGATCTCGGGGAACTGCGCGGCGAGCGTGTACGCCTGCACGATCCCCTTGCGGCCGAACCGGATCTCCGACTCCTGGAGCTGCATCGGCACGTTGCCCTTGGCCACGATGCTGAACCCGCGGTCCGCGAGCACCGACTCGTGCGCGCTGGCCAGGCCGATCTCCTCCGACGCGTTCAGCAGGCGGACCTCGACGTCCGAATAGGCGGTCGGCAGGGCGCCGTCGGGCTGGCCCTTGATCGGAGGCAGGCACGGGACCGGGTAGGTCTCCTGCTCCCCCACGCCGACGGTGGTGAAGGGGCGGTTGAACGGCGAGCTGATCGCGCCGGAGTAGACCGCGAGCGCGAAGATGCCACAGACCGCCAGGAAGGCGATGAGCACACCGAAGACCACGGCCTGGCGCTCGTGCTCTCGGCGCCGGCGCTCCACGCGCGCCTGGTCGTACCCGGGGGATGTCACGCGACGAACCTACCTGAGGTCAGCGGATGGTGAGCACGCGAGCGTGCAGGACTGGACGTTGCTGGAGGGCGGCGCGCACGGCACGGTGCAGGCCGTCCTCCAGGTAGAGCGTGCCCTCGTACTCCACGACGTGGGCGAACAGGTCGCCGTAGAACGTGGAGTCCTCCGCGAGGAGCTGGTCGAGGTCGAGGGTGCGCTTGGTGGTCACCAGCTCGTCGAGCCGCACCTGGCGTGGCGGCACGTCGACCCAGTCACGGGTGCGCGTCCGCCCGTGGTCGGGGTACGGGCGGCCGTCTCCTACGGCCTTGAAGATCATCGGTCCGTCCTCACTGGACTCGGCGGGGGCACGGTCCGGGAGCGGCTGTGCGAACCTGCCTGCTGACACCGGACGGCGTCCTGAACCCTACCGGAACGCGGAACCCGAGAACAGTTGGCCCCCTGCCCGGCGGCGGTCAGACGACCGGCACGTCGCGGCGCCGGAATCCGGCGAACGCGAGCGTGAGCAGGGCGAACGCGATCAGGAGCAGCCAGCCCAGCGGGGCCCAGTCCACGTCGGCCCACGCCACTGCCGGCACGGCCGGGGCGTGCGCGAACGGCGACAGGTCGACGACGGCGTCCGGCAGGTCGAGCAGGCTGCCGAGCAGTGTCACCAGGAAGCTCGCCGCGATGACGGCCCACCCCAGGCCCACCAGCCGCGGGAACCAGCCGAACAGCGCGGACGTGAGTCCGATCACGACCAGCACGGCCGGCACGTGCACCACGGCCGCGCCGAGCCCGTCGCCGAGCGACTCGCCCCACCCGGTGTCGGACGCCAGGGCGTTGCCCGCCCCGAGGGCGAGCCCCGCCACGCCGAGCAGCAGGATCGCCCCGCCGACCGCCCCGGCCAGCCAGGCGCCGAGGTATCCGGACCGGGACGTGCGGGTGGCGAGCACCGCCTCGGTGCGCCCCAGCGCCTCCTCCCCGCGGATGTCCTGGACCACCGTGACGCCGTAGCCGGCACCCGCGTAGGCCGTCCAGGACATGATGAGCGCGGCGAAGCCCGCGGCGATGTCGGAGCCCCGGACGCCCATCGCGGCGATGTAGTCGGCGAACTGCTCGTTCTCGGTCACCAGGTCCCCGGCGGTCGCCATGAGGTACCCGACGAAGAACATGTAGACGCCGATCGAGGCCGCCCAGACCACGAACGAGGAGCGGGTGAGCCGCGCCATGAGCGCCCCGGTCGAGGTGAGCGACGTCGAGTGCGCGGGCCCCCGCCGTTCCGCGATCAAACCCGCGCCCAGGTCGCGGTGCAGGGTCAGCCAGCCGGCGGCCGCCCCGCCCACGACGAACAGCGCGGCGCACAGCAGGAACGGCCCGTAGTCGTTCGCGCCGTAGGGATCGATCTGCTGCGCCCAGCCGACCGGCGAGACCCAGTGGAGCCAGCCGAGCGCGTCCGGGTCGACGTCGGCACCGCCGCGCAGCAGGTAGCCGCCGATGACGACCCACACGCCGAGCGCGTTCGCCGCGCGGGACGACGAGGCGACCTGCGCCGCCACCGCCGCGAGGCCGGCCGCCGCCAGCCCGATCCCGGCGACCTGGGCGCCGAGGGCCACGGCGCCGGCCGACGGCCCCTCGGACCACACCACCGCGGTGGTCAGCGCGCCCGAGACGACCGAGAAGATCACCCCGATGACCAGGCCGGTGACCAGCGGCGCCAGCGAGCCCACCCGGGCGGCCCGCACGAGCTCCAGCCGGCCGAGCTGCTCCTCCTTGCGGGTGTGCCGCACCACCGCCATCGCGGCGAGCACGCCGAAGACGGCGACCATGAAGATGCCGACGCGCCACGAGACCGTCGACGCGATCGACCCCGTGTTCTCGTAGGGCCCGAGCAGCACCAGGAAGGCCGGGTTGGTCACCAGGGTGGCCTGGATCGTGTCGCGCTGCTCCTGGGTCCCGTACAGCTCGGACACCGAGCTCAGGGTGCTGACGAACAGCAGCACGCACACGAGGATCTGCGCAGGCAGGAGCACGCGGTCGCGCCGCAGCGCGAGCCGCAGCAGGTCGCCCGTGCCCGCGAAGGCGCCGCGCAGCGCGAGCGCGGGGCGCTCCAGCACCGGGACGGCCGGCAGCGTCGTCGCGGTCATCGCCGGCCCGCCTTCAGGGAGCCGTCGGCGGCGGGCGCGTCCTCGAGCCGCTCGAGCTCGTCGCCGTACTGCCGCAGGAACAGCTCCTCCAGCGACGGCGGCTCGATGGTCAGGCCGTGCGGCTCCAGGCTCGCCAGGACCTTCGTGACCTGCGGCAGCGCGTCGTCGTCCACGTGGAACGCGATACGGGACGACGGCGCGCCGGACGCCGCCGCGCCCCCGCCGTCGCTCACGACGAGGTCGTGCACGCCCGCGACCGAGTCCAGCGCGGTGACGTCCCCGCTGACCACGGCCGAGACCTTGGACCGCGTGAGGTGGCGCAGCTCGGCGAGCGTGCCGGACTGCACGTCCTTGCCGTTGCGGATGATCGTCACGGTGTCGCACAGCGCCTCGACCTCGCCGAGGATGTGGCTGGAGAGCAGCACCGAGGTGCCCGTGGCCGTCGCCTCACGGATGGAGTCCTGGAACACCGCCTCCATGAGGGGGTCCAGCCCGGAGGTCGGCTCGTCGAGCACCAGCAGCTCCGCGTCGGCGCTCAGCGCCGCGACCAGGGCGACCTTCTGCCGGTTGCCCTTGGAGTAGGTGCCGGCCCGCTTGGTCGGGTCGAGCTCGAAGCGCTGGAGCATGCGCTCCTTGCGCGTCCGGTCGACCTTGACCCCGCGGAGCCGGAGCAGGAGGTCGATCGCCTCGCCGCCCGTGAGCTTGGGCCAGAGCGTGACGTCGCCCGGCACGTAGGCGAGCCGCCCGTGCAGGTCGACGGCCTGGGCGAACGGGTCGCCGCCGAGCAGGCTGGCCCGTCCGGAGTCGGGCCGCAGCAGGCCGAGCAGCACGCGGATGGTGGTGGACTTGCCCGCCCCGTTGGGGCCGAGGAACCCCGCGACCTCTCCCGGGCGGACGGTCAGGTTCAGGCCGTCGAGCGCCTTCACGGCGCCGAAGGACTTGTGCAGGTCGTGGATCTCGATCGCGGGTGTCACGGTCATGAGTTGCTCGCTCCCGGTTCTGGGACGTACTGGAGGTACTCGTCGAGCGTGCGGCGAGAGGTGAGGAACCCTTCGGTGAACAGCTCCATCATGGGCAGGTAGCTGTTCGTGAAGAAGGTGCGGACGATGCCCACCAGGTCGGCGGGGTCCGACGGCGGGCTGAGCGTCACCTCGAGCAGCAGCGCGCCGAGGGACGAGAGCGTGAGGTACCGCGCCCGGGCGGCGTCGTCCCGGCTGGGCACGATCACGCCCGCGGCGACGCCCTCCTGGAGGTAGCCGACGGCGTCGGTGACCATGTGGTCGATGAACTCGCGGGCGAGCGGGCTGCCGTCCTGCATGGACCGCAGGATGTACCCGACCAGGGGCGCGTTCTCGTCCACGGCCGCGAACCGGTGGAAGAAGCTCTGGCCCGCCGCGACGATGGCGACGTTCTCCTGCTTGAGCCGGCGGATCGTGGCCAGCACCTGGGCGTCGCACTCGGCGCGGAGGTTCTCCTTGGAGCCGAAGTGGTGCATCACCAGGCCGGCGCTCACGCCGGCGTCCGCCGCGACCGTCCGCACCGGCGCGCCGAAGCCCTCCACCGCGAACCGGTGGATCGCGGCGTCGCGGATCCGGGCGCGGGCCGTGAGGTCCTCGTCGGCTGGTCCGGGGCGGGCTGAACGCATGTTCAACATGCTAACCACGCGTTCAGCCCACTGTCCATACCCGTGTCAGGCGTACAGGTCACCGGGGTGACCTGCACGTCTGACAGGTGGTGGGGATCAGCCCTCGGCGGTGCCGCGCCAGCGGCCGATCGCCCGCATGACGTGGTAGATGACCAGGGCCGCGGCGGTGCCGAGCGCGATGCCGCCGAACTGCAGGTCGCCCGCCGTCCACGTGAAGTTGGCGATGCCGATGATCAGCGGCACGGCCGCCGTGGTCAGGTTCACCGAGTCGGAGAAGTCGACCTTCGCCTGCACCCAGATGCGGGCACCGAGGATGCCGATCATCCCGTAGAGCATGGTCGTGACGCCGCCGAGCACGCCCGCCGGGACGGTGTTGATCAGCGCGCCGAACTTGGGCGAGAGGCTGAGCGCCAGCGCGCCGAACGCGGCCACCCAGTAGGCCGCCGTGGAGTACACGCGGGAGGCGGCCATGACGCCGATGTTCTCCGCGTACGTGGTGGTGCCGGAGCCGCCGCCGAGGCCGGCCAGCGTGGTCGCGAGGCCGTCGGCGAACAGCGCGCGGCCGGTGAGCTTGTCATAGTCGCGGCCGGTCATCGCGGCCACCGACTTCACGTGGCCCACGTTCTCCGCGATGAGCACCAGCACGACCGGGAGGAAGAGGCCGAGCACGGCCGGGTCGAACGACGGCGCGGTGAAGTGCGGCAGGCCGAACCAGTCGGCCTTCCGCACGTCCACGAAGCTGACCTCGCCGCGCACGCTCGCGAACGCGTAGCCGATCACCACGCCGAGCAGGATCGCGAGGCGGCCGATGATCCCCTGGAACAGCACCTGGATCAGGATGATCGAGGCAAGGGTGACCACGGCCGTCAGCGGGGCGAGCTGGAAGTTGCTCCACGCCACCGGCGCCAGGTTGAGCCCGATGAGCGCCACGATCACACCGGTGACCACGGGCGGCATGATGAGCTGGATCCAGCGCGCTCCCGCGAAGTGCACCACCACGCCGACGAGGGCCAGGAGCAGGCCGGTGGCGAGGATGCCGCCGACGGCGACGGACTGCCCGCCCGACGCCGTGGCCGCGGTGATCGGCGCGATGAACGCGAAGCTCGACCCCAGGTAGCTCGGCAGCCTGTTGCCCGTGATGAGCAGGAAGGCGATGGTGCCGATCGCCGAGAAGAACAGCGTGGTCGCCGGGTCGAACTTGGTCAGGACCGGCACCAGGAAGGTGGCGCCGAACATCGCGACGATGTGCTGCAGGCCGATCCCGACGGTCCGTGGCCAGCTCAGCCGCTCGTGGGGGGCGACCACCTCTCCGGGTGCGATGCGGGCACCGTCACCGTGCAGCTTCCAGCCGAGTCGCATTGTGTTGTCCTTGATCTCGCAACGGGATTGTCGCGCGGATCCTATAGGTCAACGGGTGCGGCCGGGTCAGCAGGTGCTGCGGTACTCGCTGATCTGCTCGTCCGGCTCCGGGGCGGGGCAGAGGAACCGGGCGTAGCGCTCGTCGTCGTCCACGTAAAGCTTGAGCCACGAGATGGCGTACCGGGCGATGGTCGGGTCGGGGAAGTTCGGCGCGTCGTGCGCCGCGCCGCGCAGCTCCAGGTAGGCCTTGTCGCCGCCGCCCGGGAGCGACTCGTACATCGGCTCGGCGTGCAGGCGCACCCGGGCGACCGTGTCGCGCTCGGCCCCTACCACCAGGGTGGGCGCGCTGACCTCGGGAAACGTCTTGTCCACGTTCCACGGCGTGAGCGGCACGACGGCGCGCAGCGTCGGCCGGTCCTTGGCCGCCTCCAGGCTGCCGCCGCCGCCCATCGAGTGGCCCATCACGGCGAGCCGCGCGGGGTCGATCCGGTCGGCAACCTCGGTGCCCCGCAGCTGGTCCAGCGCGGCGAGGAGCTGGTCGCCGCGGCTCGCGGGCGAGTCGCCGCCGGTGAACGTGTCGATGGTCACCACGACGAAGCCCTGCGAGGCCAGCCGCGGGCCGAGCCACGCGATGCTCGCCTGCGTGCCCGTGTAGCCCGGCGAGACGGCGACCGCGCCGAACGTGCCCTCGGAGGTGTCGGTCGGGTAGTAGACGGTGCCGCCGCCGAACCCGACGGCGGCGGCCCGGGAGATGACGGCGACGCCGACGTCGAACGGGCCCAGCGGCGCCTCGACGCTCGCCTCGGTCGGGTCCGGCCCCCGCCGGAAGCCGTCGACGGCGGAGGCGGCGGGTCCGACGACGAACATCCCGGCGACGAGCGCCGTGGCCGCCAGGGAAGCACGGGCGGCACGAGAAAAGCTCTGCATGACTTCTCCTGGGTGCGTCGCAGGGAGCGGCTGGGACGACCCTAGGGAACATTCACCGCGACGGCCTGCGGAAGCAGACAGGCCGCCCCGCGGTGGCGGGGCGGCCCGGGAGCCAGGCGGGGCGGCGTCAGCCGAGCTGCGGCCGCACCTCGCGCGCCACCAGGTCGAGGTGGTCGAGGTCCGCCAGGTCGAGCACCTGCAGGTAGACGCGCTGGACGCCCTCGGCCTCCAGGGCCTTGAGCCGGTCCGCGGCCTCGGCGACGGTGCCGGCGATGCCGTGCTCGCGCAGCTCGCCGGGCTCGCGCCCGATCGCGGCGGCGCGGCGGGTGAACTCGGCCTCGTCCTGGCCGATCGCGGCGACGAGCGCCACCGACTGGACGATCGAGCCGGGCTCCCGCCCGGCGTCGGACAGCGCCTTCTCGACCACCTTGATCCGCGGGCCGATCGCGCTGATCTCCGGGAAGGACTGGTTGTACTCGTCGCCGTACCGCGCGGCGAGCGCGGGCGTGCGGCGCGGGCCGCCGCCCCCGACGAGCACCGGGATCTTCGCCTGCGCGGGCTTCGGCAGCGCCGGCGAGTCGGTGACCTGGTAGTGCTCGCCCGAGAAGGAGAACTTCTCGCCCACGGGCGTGCCCCACAGCCCGGTGACGACGGCGAGCTGCTCCTCCAGGATGCCGAACCGCTTCTCGGGGAACGGGATGCCGTACGCGGCGTGCTCGGCGGCGAACCAGCCGGTGCCGAGGCCCAGCTCCACGCGGCCGCCGGACATCTGGTCCACCTGCGCCACCTGGATGGCCAGCACGCCCGGGTGCCGGAACGTCGCCGAGGAGACGAGCGTGCCGAGCCGCACCGTGGACGTCTCGCGGGCGAGGCCGGCGAGCGTGATCCAGGAGTCGGTGGGGCCGGGCAGGCCGTCGCTGTCGCCCATGGCGAGGTAGTGGTCGGAGCGGAAGAACGCGCTGAACCCGAGCTCCTCGGTCGCGCGCGCGACGGCGAGCTGGTCGTCGTAGCTGGCGCCCTGCTGGGGCTCGATGAAGATACGCAGGTCGAGAGTCATGTTTCCTCTGGTGCCGGTGGGTCTGGTGCCGGTGGTGGTCAGTCGAACTGGGGGTCGGTGGTGCGCGACCGCTTGATCTCGTAGAAGTACGGGTAGCGCGCCAGCGTCACGGAGGCGTCGAACAGCGCGCCCGCCTCCTCGCCGCGCGGGATACGCGTGAGCACCGGGCCGAAGAACGCGACGCCGTCGACGTGGATCGTGGGCGTGCCGACGTCGTCCCCGACGGGCTTCATGCCGGCCTCGTGGGACGCGGCGAGCTCCTCGTCGTAGTCCTCCGAGGTGCCCGCCTCCGCGAGCGCGGCGGGCAGGCCGGCCTCGGCGAGCGCCGCGACGGCCACGTCGTCGAAGGCCTTGTCCTGCTGGTTGTGGATGCGCGTCCCGGCGGCGGTGTAGAAGGCTGAGAAGGCCTCGGGGCCGTGGTCGGTCTGCACGGCCGCGGCGATGCGGCCGATGCCCCGGGAGCGCTCGATGCGGGCCCGGTAGTCGTCCGGGATGTCCCGGTCCTTGTTGAGCAGGTAGAGGCTCATCAGCTTGAAGGTGAGCTCGACGTCGCGGATCTGGGCCACCTCGAGGGCCCAGCGCGACGTGATCCAGGCGAAGGGGCACATGGGGTCGACGTAGACGTCGACGACGGGACGGGCTGCGGTCTCGGTCACGCGCAGCAGACTACGCTCAACCGCGTGACCGGGATCCGATGGGGAAGCCTCGCCACCGTCGTGGCCGGCGGGGTGATCTTTCTGGTGTGTCTGGTGGGCGTGCTCCTCGGTCACCCGTGGTCCGCCGTACCCGGTGTTCTCGGCCTGCTGATGGCCGTGCGCGAGGTGCGCTACCTGCGCAGACTGCAGTCAGGGAAGATCTCCGGCAAACGGGAAAATTCGCATCATGAACCGCATTCTTCGCTCAAAGACTCTTCACGGCGCCCGGGGAGCACGCGGTAGCCTGCCTGGCATGACCGCCGTCCGTACCCACACGCACGCGCAGGCAGTCGACGCCGCGGTGGACCTGTTCACTCGACAGGGGTACGAGGGAACCACCGTCGAGGAGATCGCCGACGCCGCGAAGGTGAGCCGCGCGACGTTCTTCCGCCGGTTCCGCTCGAAGGAGGACGTGGTCTTCGCGGACCACGAGCTGCTGCTCGAGGAGGTGGTGGTCATGCTGGCCGCGACCCGCCCCGACGCGCGGGCGAGCGAGGAGTCCGGCCACGACCTGGGGCGCGCCTGGGACCCCGACGTCGACCCGTACCTCGAGGTGTGCCGCGCGGCGCGCATGGTGTTCGACCACCACGTGGGCCAGCGCGAGACCTCCCTGGCCCGGTACGCGCTGCTGCAGCAGGTCCCGGCCCTGCGCGACCGCGAGCTCATCACCACGCACCGCTACGAGCGGGCGTTCACGCACTACCTGCGCGACACCCTGCCGCCCGAGCGCTCCGCCTCCACGGCGTCGATCGCGTTCGCGGCCTCGGTGGTCGCGGTGCACAACGCGATCCTGCGGCGCTGGCTGCGCACGCCGTCGCTCGAGCTGCGGCCCGAGCTGGAGGAGGCCTTCGCCGACCTGCGCCGGGCCGCCGTGCTCGGCACCGCCGCCAGCCCCCTGGCCGACGACGGCACCCCGGTCACCCGCCGCGTCGTCGTCACCGTCGTCGAGGGCGTGGCCGGGCCCGACGAGGTGGCCCGCGCCGTCCGCGACGCGCTCGTCTGACACCCGGGGCCTGCGGCGCTTCCGGCCGGGAATGCCGCCGTGGCATCCTGTGTTCCGCTAGACATCGTGCAGCAGCAGTTGCACACGTGCTCCGGGGTCGGTGAAATTCCGAGCCGGCGGTAATAGTCCGCGACCCGGGTGCTCCTTCGGGAGAACCCGGTTGACCTGGTGGAACTCCAGGACCGACGGTGAAAGTCCGGATGGGAGGAAGCACGTGCGGCGCGCGCCGTCGACCCCTCGGGGCCCCGGCACCGCACCGTCGTCGGCGCCCTCGTGGCGCGCCGGCCCTCACCCCGGAGTCCCGTGTGCGGACTTCGGAAGAGGGAAGAGACATGGACTGGTTCCGCGCCGCCTACGACGCGACGTTCCTGGTCGGCGACCAGCAGATCTACTGGCGCGAGGTCATCGGCAACCTGTTCGGCCTGACCTCCGCACTGGGCGGCCTGCGCCGCAAGGTGTGGGCGTGGCCGGTGGGCATCGTCGGCAACATCTTGCTCTTCACCGTCTTCATGGGCTCCTGGTTCGGCGAGACGGGCCGGGCGGACATGCTCGGCCAGGCCGCCCGCCAGATCATGTTCATCGCGGTCTCGATCTACGGCTGGTACCGCTGGCGGCAGACCCAGCGCTCCGGCGGCGCCGGCACGGTCGCGGTGCATCCGCGCTGGGCCTCGTGGCGGGTCCGGATCGGCCTCGTGACCGGGATGCTCGCCGGGACCCTACTCCTGACCCCCCTCTTCCGCGCCCTCGGCTCGTACGAGCCGGTGTGGGCCGACGCCTGGATCTTCACCGGCTCGGTGCTCGCCACCTACGGCATGGCCAAGGGCTGGGTCGAGTTCTGGCTGATCTGGGTGGCCGTCGACCTCGTGGGCGTCCCGCTGCTCTTCTCCGCCGGGTACTGGGCCACCGCGATGATGTACGTGATCTACGGCGCGTTCACGCTGTTCGGCTTCTTCGCGTGGTGGCGCATCAGCCGCCGGGAGAACGCCGGCCCGGACCGCACGGCGGTCGCGACCGCCTGATCGCGTACCGTCGGCGCTCGTGAACGCACAGGAGCGCACGGCCAGGATCGGGATCGTCGGCTCGGGCTTTCGCGCCCGCACCATGCTGCGGGTGCTGCACGCCCTGCCGGACCGCTTCGAGGTGGCCGGGATCGCCACCCGCAACGCGGCGGACCGCGAGGCACTGGCGGTCCGCGGCCTGCCGGCCGCCGGGCTGCCGGGGCTGCCCGCCCCGGCCTTTGCCACCGTGCGGGAGCTGCTCGACGGCGGCGCCCCGGACCTGGTGCTGCTGACCCTCCCCGCGGGCGCGGCCCAGCCGGTGATCCGCGACCTGGCCGCCGCCGGCGTCCCTGTGCTCACGGAGACGCCGGCAGCCGGCACGGTCGAGGAGCTGACCGCGCTGCAGCGGCTCGTGGACGACGGCGCCTGCGTGCACGTGGCCGAGCAGTACCACCTGGAGCCGCTGATCGAGGCCCAGCTCGCGGTCGCGGCGTCCGGCCTGCTCGGCGCCGTGACCGACGCCCACGTCGCCGTCGCGCACGACTACCACGGCCTCAGCGTGCTGCGCCGCGCCCTGGGCGCCGGCTTCGAGGACGTCGAGATCACCGCCCGGCGCGACGCCCGCCGGGTGCTGCCGAGCCCGAGCCGGGCGGACGACCCGGACGACCTCACCCTGGTCGACACGGTGCACGCGACCGCGTGGCTGGACTACGGCGACCGTCTCGGCACCTACGAGTTCGACGACGTCCAGTACCGCTCCTGGGTGCGCTCCCCCGCGCTGCTGGTGCGCGGCGAGCGGGGCGAGCTGCGCGACGACGTCGTCCGCACGATCGGTGCCGACGGACAGCCGCGGCACTCCACGCTGGAGCGGGTGGCCGCGGGCGGCGCCGGCAGCCACGAGGGCCTGTTCCTGCGCGGGTACACCCTCGACGGCGAGTGGCTGCACCACAACGCGTTCCGCCCGGCCCGCCTGCCCGACGACGAGCTGTCGATCGCGCGCATCGTGGCCGACATGGCCGACCACGTCCTGCACGGCGCGACGCCGCCGTACTCCGTGGCCGAGGCGGCGCAGGACCAGTACCTCCAGCTCGAGGTGCGGCGCGCCGCGGCGTCGGGCGAACGGGTGCGGACCCGGCCGCAGCCGTGGGCGCACGGGCGCGCCTGCCACCACGCCGAGGCGTCGATCGGGTGAGACGTAGTATCGCTTGACCTGAGATCCGGTACCGGCGCACCATGGGGAGCATGACTCAGACCCCAGGAGTGACGGCGCCCGACTACGACGTCACGCAGCCGCTCGACATCGACTTCGCCGGCGCCTTTGCCGACATCACGGCGGAGGAGCGGGCACAGCAGCTCGCCGTCCGCCAGTTCGTGCAGGACGAGGTGCTCCCCGTCATCGACGGCTACTGGGAGCGGTACGAGGTACCGATGGACCTGGTCAAGCGCATGGCCGAGCTGGACTTCCTGCGGGACGGCGTGGACGTGCCCGGCTTCCCGAAGATCTCCAAGATGGCCGAGGGCCTGTCCGCGATGGAGATGTCGCGCGGTGACGGCTCCGTGACCACCATCTGCGGCGTGCAGGGCGGCCTCGCGCTGCGCTCGATCGTGATGCTCGGCTCCGACGAGCAGATCGAGAAGTACGCCGGCCCGATGGCCCGCGGCGAGATCCTGGGCGCCTTCGCCCTCACCGAGCCCACGCACGGCTCGGACTCCGTGGGCCTGGAGACCTCCGCCGTGAAGGAGACGCGCGACGGCGTCGAGGGGTACGTGATCAACGGCGAGAAGAAGTGGATCGGCTTCGGCTCGATCGGCGACATCTCCGTGGTCTGGGCGCGCGGCGAGGACGGCCAGGTCCACGGCTACATCGTGCCGCAGGACACCCCGGGCTACGAGGCCACGACCATCCAGGGCAAGCTCTCCCTGCGCGCCATCCACCAGGCGCACATCGTGCTGGACGACGTGTTCGTGCCGGCCGACGCCCTGCTGCCGAAGTCGCGGTCGTTCAAGGACACCGGCCGGGTGCTGTTCGCCACGCGGCTCGGCGTGGCCTGGGGCGCCGTCGGGCAGGCCATCGCCTGCTACGAGACCGCCGTGGCCTACTCCAAGCAGCGCGTGCAGTTCGGCCGCCCGCTCGCGGCGAGCCAGATGGTGCAGGAGCGCCTCACGAAGATGCTGTCGATCCTCACGCAGATGCAGCTCCTCGTGAAGCAGATGACGCGGCTCGACGAGGCCGAGCAGCTCACCGGGCCGCAGGCCTCGCTCGCCAAGTACACCTGCACGCGCGGCGCCCGTGAGATCGCGTCGATCGCCCGCGACCTGCTCGGCGGCAACGGCATCCTGCTGGAGAACCGCGTGGCCCGGCACTTCGCCGACATCGAGGCCCTGCACACCTACGAGGGCACCGAGAGCATGCAGGCCCTCATCATCGGCCGCGAGATCACGGGCACCAGCGCCTTCGCCTGAGCGCGCCGCAGGTAGGGAAAACCCCACCCGCACCCGGTGGGTGCACTCAATGTGCCGGGGGCGCTGGTCCGCCTAGTGTCGTGTCCATGACCAGCGATGACGGCCCGACGCCGGCGCCCCCGCCCCGCACCCTCGCGGACCAGGTAGCCCCCGCGCTGACCTCGGGCGCGGGGTTCCTCCGGGGCCCGTACGACCCCGCGACCCGGCGCGCCGTCGCCGCGCTGGCCGTGGGCTGGATCTGGCACCTGACGGCCGGCCTGGTCCTCTGGATCCTCGTCCTGGTCTCGGCCGGGCTCGTCCCCGCGCTCGGCATCGGGGTGCCGATGCTCGCCTTCTGCCTCGTCCTCGCCCGCCGGTACGGCACGGCCGAACGCGCCCGCGTCGCCCGGCAGACCGGCGTCCGGATCCCCGCCCCGCAGCCGCCGCCCGCGCCGGTCCGGCCCACCTTCTGGTCCCGGCTGTGGGCGCCCGTCCGCGACGACCGCGCCTGGGCCGCCACGCTGCACGCCTTCCTCGGGATGCTCACCACCTGCGTGTTCTTCTCGGTCACGACCGCCCTGGCGGCCGCGGCGGTCGCCGCCGTCGTCTTCACGCTGGTGGGCCGGGACAGCGCGCTCGCGCAGTGGTCCGGCCTGCCCTGGCCGGCCACGGTCGTCGGAGCCCTCGGCGGCGCCGTCGTGCTCGTCTGGGCGGCCGCCGCCCTCGCGCAGTACGGGTCGTACCTCATGGTGCGCCTCTCGACGGTGCTGCTCGGCCCGTCCGCAGCCGAGGTGGCCCACGCCCGCGCCGCCGCCGCCGAGCGGGAGACGCGCCTGGCCGAGGCCGCCGCGCACACCGCCCGCGAGCGCGCCGTGGTGCTCACCGAATCGCGCACCGCGGCGGTCTCCGCCGCCGACACCGAGCGCCGCCGCATCGAGCGCGACCTGCACGACGGCGCCCAGCAGCGCCTGGTCGCCCTCGGCGTCGAGCTCGGCGTGGCCCGCCGCCTGGCCGACAAGGACCCCGAGCACGCCGTCGCCGCCCTGGAGCTCGCGCACCGCGAGATCAAGGAGACCCTCGCCGAGCTGCGCGACCTGGTGCGCGGCATCCACCCCGCCGTCCTCTCGGACCGCGGGCTCGACGCCGCCCTGTCCGCGCTCGCGGGCCGCAGCCCGGTCCCGGTGCGGGTGGAGGTGACGGGCGACCTCTCGCCCGCCAGTCCGGCAGCGCAGGCCGCGGCGTACTTCGTGGTCGCGGAGGCGCTGACCAACGTGGCCAAGCACGCCGCGGCGGACCGGGTCCTGGTGCACGCGAGCCTCGTGCCCGACGACCACCCGGTACGCCTGCGCGTCGCCGTGTCCGACGACGGCCGCGGCGGCGCCGGGCTGTCCCCCGGCAGCGGGCTCGCCGGCCTGCGCGGCCGGGTCGCGGCCCTGGACGGCACCTTCGAGCTCGACAGCCCGCCCGGCGCGGGCACCCGCCTGACCGTGGAGGTCCCGTGCGCATCGTGATCGCGGAGGACTCCGTCCTCCTCCTGGACGGCCTCACCCGCCTGCTCGCGGCAGAGGGGCACGAGGTGACCGGGTACGGCACGGCGGACCACCTGGTCCGCGCGCTGTCGACGCCGGGGACCCCGCTGCCCGACCTGCTCGTCACCGACGTCCGCATGCCGCCGTCGCACACCGACGAGGGGCTGCGCGCCGCCGTGCACCTGCGCAGCCTGCACCCGGACCTGCCCGTGCTCGTGCTGTCGCAGTACGTGGAGCAGAGCTACGCGAGCGAGCTGTTCGCCCGCGGCGCGCGAGGCCTGGGCTACGTGCTCAAGGACCGCGTGGCCGACGTCGACGAGTTCCTCGACGCCGTCGCCCGGGTGTCCGGGGGCGGCACCGTCGTCGACCCCGAGGTGGTCACGCAGATCATCGCCCGCCACCCCGGCTCCGACCTCGACGTCCTGACCCGCCGCGAGCGCGAGGTGCTCGCGCTCATGGCGGAGGGACGGTCCAACGCCGCCATCGCGGACCGCCTTGTCGTGGGGCTGGCCGCGGTGGAGAAGCACGTCACCAACATCCTGACCAAGCTCGGCCTCCCGCCGGCCGCCGACGACCACCGCCGGGTGCTCGCCGTGCTGCGCTGGCTCGACCAGAACGGATCCCGCTGATGACACAGCCTGCTCCCGACAGCTACCCCCAGGACGCCGGGTTCGCGCCCGGCCCCCCGCAGCGCGGCGCGACCGCCCGTGTGCTGACCACGCTCGGCGTGGTGCTCGGTGTGGTCGTCGTCGGCTTCGGGGCGCTGTTCCTCGTCGACCTGATGATGTCCGAGACCACCACGACCCGGCACACCTACGCGGCGGCGGGGACCGTCGAGCTGGTGTCGGACGGCGACGTGACCGTCACCGCGGCCGACGGCGACGTCGCCGTGGACGCCATCGCGCACAGCGGCGTGCGGTCGCCGCAGTACGCGGCGGACGAGTCCGCGAACCGGCTGGAGATCACGCACCGCTGCGGGTGGTCCGTCATCTTCTCCCGCTGCTCCGGGGAGCTCGACGTGACGCTGCCCGCCGACACGGAGGTGGTGATCCGCACCGAGAACGGCGACGTCGTCGCGAGCGGCGTGGCCGGCGAGGTGTCCGCGCAGTCGAGCAACGGCCACGTCGAGGCCACCGACATCGCCGGCCCGCTGTCGGCCCGCTCCAGCAACGGCGACATCACGGTCGCGAACGCGGGCGCGGACGTGGACGTCTCCACCTCCAACGGCGAGATCTCCGTGGGCGACGTGGACGGCACCGTCACCGGCGACACCAGCAACGGCCGGATCACCGTCGAGTCCGTGACGGGCGACGCCTCGGCGACGACCAGCAACGGGTCGGTGGAGATCTCGGCCGTGGCCGGGAACGTCTACGCCGAGACCAGCAACGGCCGGATCACGGTGCACGGCGACGGCGGGCCGGTGGCCCTGACGATGCAGACGTCGAACGGCGACGAGATCGTCGAGGGACCGGTCGACCCGGACGCCGCCCGCACCGTCGAGATGCGCAGCTCGAACGGCGACGTCGCCTACCTCGACGAGTAGGCGACGCCGCCGCCCGGCCCGCCGCCGCCCCGTCCCGCCCGACGCTCAGCCGGTGAACGTGAGCCAGAGCAGGGTGACGTTCAGCGCCACGATCACGCCCGCGACCACCCAGGCCAGCACCTGGGTGGTCACGGCGTTCCGGTGCTCGCCCAGCAGCTCGCGGTCCCGGGTGAGCCGCACGAGCGGGATCATCGCGAACGGGATGCCGAAGCTCAGCACCACCTGGCTCACGACCAGGAGCCAGGTGGGCGAGATCCCGGTCATGAGCAGCACGATCGCGGGCAGCAGCGTGACCACGCGGCGGGTCAGCAGCGACACGCGCACCTTCAGCAGGCCGGACATGATCTCCGCCCCCGCGTACGCCCCGACGGACGTGGACGCCAGGCCAGAGGCCAGCAGCCCGACCGCGAACAGCACGCCCACGACCGGCCCGAGCGTGCCGGCGATGGCGGCGTGCGCGCCCTCGATGGTGTCGGTGCCCTCCCGGCCCGCGAGGTTCGCGGCCGCGAGCAGCAGCATCGCGATGTTCACGCTCCCGGCCAGGATCAGGGCGAGCACCACGTCGACGCGGGTGGCGCGCAGGATGCGCGGCACCGACGTGGACGGCGCGTGCAGGTGGTCGCGGGCCAGCGAGGAGTGCAGGTAGATCGCGTGCGGCATCACCGTGGCGCCGAGCATGGAGGCGGCCAGGAGCACGGAGTCGGCGCCCTGGAGCCGGGGCACGAGTCCGGCCAGCATGGCGGCCGGGTCGGGCGGCGAGAAGAAGAGCCCGGCGCAGAAGCCGACCGTGAGCACGGCGAGCATCGAGGTGACGACGCCCTCGAAGGCTCGCTGGCCGCGCCGCTGCTGCACCGCGAGCACCAGCAGGGACACCACGCCGGTGATGACGCCGCCCAGCACGAGCGGCACGCCGAACAGCAGATTGAGCGCGATGGCGCCGCCGATCACCTCGGCGAGGTCGGTCGCCGCGGCGACGACCTCGGCCTGCACCCAGTACGCCAGGCGCGCCGGGCGGGGCAGCCGCTCCCCCAGCACCTCGGGCAGCGACCGGCCGGTGACCACGCCGAGCTTGGCCGACAGGTACTGCACCAGCACCGCCATCGCGTTGGCCGCCACGAGCACCCAGACGAGCAGGTACCCGAACCGCGCGCCCGCGGTGAGGTTCGCGGCCACGTTGCCGGGATCCACGTAGGCGATGGCCGCCACGAAGGCGGGTCCGAGCAGGACGAAGAGGCGGGCGCGGCCGGTGCGTGGCTGCGCGGCGGTGCGAGTCATCTGGGCTCCAGAAAGTTCGGGTATCCGAACTCTAACTCGCGAATGTCCGAACTTGTACCCGTCCGGACCGATCGCCGACGCGATCCTCGATCAGTGCAAAGATGTGGCCCGTGCCGAGCCCGTCAGACCTGTCGACATCGCCCAAGGCCGTGGGCCAGGACATCCTGCGGTCCGCCATCCGCGTGCTCTCGTCCTGGCCGGCCCTCTGGGTCGCGTTCGCCCTCACCCACGCCTGGATCATCTTCCAGACCTGGGTCTTCGGGGGGCAGATCCTCGGCGACGTGAACCTGTACGAGTGGTGGGTCCGCAACGGCATGAACACCGGCTCGTGGCCCGTGTTCACCTACGCCTGGGTCTACCCGCTCGGCGCTCTGGGGCCGATGACGGTCCCCGCGCTGTTCACCAACTCCACGGTCGCCTACGACTGGGTGTGGATGGGCATGGTCACCGCCGCCAACGCCGGGGCCGTCGCCCTGCTCGGCCGGGCCAAGCCCCACGGGCGCGCCGCCGTCTGGTTCTGGCTGTTCTTCCTCGTGATGCTCGGGCCCATCTGGATCGGCCGCCTCGACGGCCTGCTCGCGCCGATCATCCTCGTCGCGCTGCTCATCGCGGTGAAGCGGCCGGCCGTCGCGATGGCCCTGGCCACCGTGGGCGCGTGGATCAAGATCGCCCCCGGTGCGGTGGCCCTGGCGCTGGCCGCCACGGCGAGGGACGCCAAGGCCTTCCTGAGGAACGTGGTGCTGCCGGGCGCGGCGGTGTCCGCCGTCGTCATCGGCATCGCCTTCGCGGGCGGCGGGCAGGACAACGTGCTGGACGTGTTCGGCGAGCAGGGCGACCGGCAGCTCCAGGTCGAGGCCGTCGCCGCCACGCCGTTCACGGTGGCCCGCCTGTGGGACTCCTCGATCCAGGTCGAGTACGACGACGTCATCTACACCTACGAGGTGCTGGGCGACGGCGCCGACACCGTCGCGCAGGCGCTCGACGTCGCCCTCCCGCTCGCCGCGGTCCTGATCGCGGCCCTGATCTGGTGGGCGGCCCGGCGCCGGCCCGAGCGGGTCGGGGACATCCTGCTGGTCGGCGCCGCCGCCGAGCTGCTCGCGCTGATCGTCTTCAACAAGGTGGGCTCGCCGCAGTTCATCGCGTGGATCGGTCCGCCCGTCGCGGCGGCGATCGCGCTCGGCAGCCGGAGCCAGGGCACCCGGCGCACGTGGTTCGTACCCGCCGTCGGCACGCTCATCGTGGCCCGGCTGACCATGGAGATCTACCCGCTGCGGTACGGCGAGTTCCTGGGCGGCTGGCCCTTCGCGACGAGCGTCGGCGCCCTGCGCAACGCGCTGCTGGTGGCCCTGCTCGTCGGCGCGCTCGTCCGTCTCTCGCAGCTGGCCTTTGCCCGCAAGGTGCCGACCAGAACGAGTTGAGGGTCACTTCAGGGGTGTTCCCCATGCCAGGGGCGTGGTGGCTCCGCTACGGTCAGGATTGTGACTTCGTGTGTAGCGGTTACCGTCTCGACGCCACCCGTTCCCCGACTCGCCGCACGGAGGACTTCGTCCGGACATCGACGACCGGCAGGTTCGTAGCGTGCGAGTAGCCATCGTTGCGGAGAGTTTCCTCCCGCAGGTGAACGGGGTCACCAACTCCGTCCTGCGGGTCCTCGAGCACCTTCACGAGCGGGGGGACCAGGCCATGGTCCTCGCGCCCGACGCCGACGCGTCGATCGGCCACGTCCCGCCCTTCGTGAGCGGCGCCCCCGTGGTCGAGCTCGGCTCCATCGGCTTCCCGGGGTACCCGGACGTGCGCCTGGTCGTGGGCAAGAAGTGGCGCACCGAGCGCACACTGGCCACGTTCGCGCCCGACGTCGTCCACCTGGCCTCCCCCTTCATCCTCGGCTGGCGCGGCATCCTCGCCGCCGAACGGCTGGGCCTGCCGAGCGTCGCCGTGTACCAGACCGAGGTGCCCGGCTACGCGGCGCGGTACGGCCTGGGCCACTTCGAGCCGCTGCTCTGGAAGCGGGTCAAGGACATCCACGAGCGCGCGACGATGACGCTCGCGCCGTCGACCGCGACCATGCGCCAGCTCGAGAACCACGGCATCCCCAACCTGCGCCTGTGGGGCCGCGGTGTGGACACGCAGTCGTTCCACCCGGGGTTCCGGGACGAGGCCTGGCGGCGGAAGGTCGGCGCCGGGCGCGAGATCCTCGTGGGCTACGTGGGCCGTCTGGCCGCCGAGAAGCAGGTCGAGGCGCTGCGCGTGGTGCAGGACCTGCCGAACGTGCGCCTCGTGATCGTCGGCGACGGGCCCGAGCGGGACGAGCTGCGGCACGTCCTGCCGGCCGCCCACTTCACCGGGCTGCTGCGCGGGGCCGAGCTGTCCCGGGCGATGGCGAGCCTCGACGTGTTCGTGCACCCGGGCGAGCTGGAGACCTTCGGCCAGACGCTGCAGGAGGCGCACGCCAGCGGCGTGCCCGTCGTCGCGCCCGCCGCGGGCGGCCCGCTGGACATCGTCCGGCACTCCCATGACGGCTGGCTGTACCCTCCAGGTGACCACGAGGCGCTCCGCGCCCGCGTCGTCGACCTGGTGGGCGACGAGCGCAAGCGGCGGGCCTTCGGGACCGCGGCGCGCGAGCGCGCCGAGGGCCGCACGTGGCACGACATCTGCTCCGAGCTCATGGGGCACTACGACGACGCGATCCGGGTGCACGCGAGAGCCGGCTCAGCGGAGGTATAACTTGCGAATCGTCCACGTCGCGAACTTCTACAGCCCTCGTTCCGGGGGCATCCGAACTGCGATGCACGCCATGGCCGGGCAGTACCTCTCCCGGGGGCACGAACCCGTGCTCGTCGTGCCGGACAGGCGGGACGGAGTGACGCACGTGGACGGGGTGCGCGTGGTCAGCCTGGCGGCGCCGCGCGTGCCGTTCAGCGGCGGGTACCGCGCCGTGGTGCGGCCCGGCAAGATGCGGGGGCTGCTGGAGACGCTGGCGCCCGACCGCCTCGAGGTGAGCGACCGCACCACCCTCGCCGGCCTGGGCGACTGGGCCCGCGAGGCCGGCATCCCGTCGCTGATGATGCTGCACGAGCGGGTCGACGGCGTGCTGCGGTCCTGGCTCCCCGGCGGCGCCGAGGGCGGCTGGGCGGCCGAGTTCGGCGCGGCGGTGACGCCCGCGGTGGCCGACCGGTACAACCTCGCCACGCTCACCCGGTTCGACCGGCTCGTGGCCACCACCCACTTCGCCGCGGGCGAGGTGGAGCGCCTCGCCGAGCGCGTGCGGGGCACCAGGCTGCCACCGCTGTACCGGGTGCCGCTCGGCGTCGACCTGGAACGCTTCCGGCCCGACCGGTACTCGGCCGAGGCCCGCGCCGAGTACGCGCCGCCCGGCACCGCGCTCATCGTGCTAGCGAGCCGCCAGTCCACGGAGAAGCGCCCCGACCTCGCGATCGACGCCGCCGCCCAGCTCGTGCGCGACGGTCGCCCCGTGCGGCTCGTCGTGGCCGGCTCCGGACCGCTCCTGCCGAAGATGCGGCGCCGCGCCGAGGCCGCCGGGCTCCCGCACCGGTTCCTCTCGTTCATCCCGGACCGCGACCGGCTCGCAACCCTGCTGACCTGCGCCGACGCCGTCATCGCCCCCGGGCCGATCGAGACGTTCGGCCTCGCGGCGCTGGAGGCCCTGGCCTCCGGGACGCCCGTGGTCTGCAGCTCGTCGAGCGCGCTCCCCGAGGTGGTCGGCACCGCCGGGGCCGCCGCACCGCCGGAGGCGTCGGCGCTCGCCCTCGCCCTGCACGAGGTGCTCGACCGCGACGTGGAGGTGCGGCGCAAGGAGGCCCGGGCCCGCGCCGAGCTCTTCCCATGGAGCGCCACCGGCGACGCGATGCTCGACCTGCACTCGCGCAAGGCCTTCGACCTGGCCGACGTCGGCACCGGGGGGCGACGGTGAGATGACGGCGCCGGCGGGACGCGAGAGCTGCTTCCGACTGGTCGCCCTCGGTGACTCGATCACCGCGGGCGTGGGTGACACCGTCGGCCCGGACGCCGCTCACGGCCCCGGCTGGGCCGCGCACCTCGCCGCCGTGCTCGGCGTGGCGGAGTTCTCGAACCTCGCCACCAACGGCGCCCGCTCCCGCGACGTCGCGGACACCCAGCTCGACGCCGCCCTCGCGCTCCGCCCCCGGCTCGCCACCGTGCTCGTGGGCGGGAACGACGTGCTGCGCAGCGACTTCGACGCCCGGTTCACGCTCGCCGACCTGCACCGCTGCGTCGGGGAGCTGCGCCGCGCCGGGACCGACGTCGTGCTCGTGCGGCTCCCCGTGATCGGCCTGTTCGAGCTCACGCCCCGGCTGGTCCGGCACGTGATGCGGCGCCGGGTCGCACTGATCAACGCGGCCGTGGACGAGGTCGCGGCGGCCGTGCTGCCGCCCCCGTCGAGCTCGGTCGGTCGCACCGTGATCGGTCCGTCGACCGACCGGTCTCAGGGCAACGGACCGAGCTCGCCCGCGGCCCGGCCCGGCCGGGTGGTCGTCGTCGACGCCGTCGAGGCCATCGCGCCCGCCGGGGCCAAGGCCTGGCACATCGACCGGGTGCACCCCTCGCCCGCCGGGCACCGCCGGCTGGCGCTCGGCGTCGCGACCGCCCTCGCCGACGTCGATCCCGCCTACGCGGCGGCCGCTCGCGCCGCCCGGCTGCCCGCGGCGCCCGACCCGCCGACGGCGCGGCAGCGACTGGTCTGGCTCCTGCGGGCCGGGCTGCCGTGGTGCGTGCGCCGGGGACGCGACTTTCTCCCGGGCCTGCTCCGCTCCGTGGTGCACGACCTGCGCTCGGAGCGGGCGTTCGAGCCCGGGAGCATGGTCACGAGCCTCGCCGACTCGGGTCTGGACCCCCGCCGGCGGATCGGCCGAGGCTGACCGGCCGCATCGCGTCGATGATGCGGGTCCAGTTGTCGCCGCCGTGACCGTGCTCGCGGGCCCACGTGTAGTACGCGCGGACCGCGGCGGGCAGGCCGGTGTCGACCCCCGCGGCCTCGCTCGCGGCCACGATGTGGTCGGCGGTCGCGCCCATCATCGTCACGGTGCTCAGGTGCCCCGGGTGCTCGCCGGCCTCGAGCTGCGCGGCCGGGCTCTCGCCCACCTCCAGCATCTCGGCGGTACCGGACAGGGTCTGCATCAGCTCGGGCATCGACGCCGTCGCCGTGACGCCCGCGGTCTCCAGCAGCGCCGTGGCGTGCATCAGCGCCGCGAGCGCCGTGAGGAACACGTCGAGGTTGGCCTGGTACATGAGCTGCGCCAGCCCGGGGTCCGCCCCGAGGTAGCGCGGCGCGCCGATCGTGCTGAGCGCCGCCCGGTGGGCCTCCAGCAGCTCGGCCGGGCCGCTGTAGTACACGTACGCCGCCTCCGTACCCACCATCGGCGCAGGGTTCATCACGCCGCCGGTCAGGAAGCGGGCGCCGTGCTCCGCGGCCCAGGCGGCGGCCTCGCGGGACCGGTCGGGCGAGTCCGAGCTGAGGTTCACGAGCGTGCGGCCCGCGAGCGCCGTCGGTGCCGTCGTTGTCGTTGTCGTTGTCGTCGGCGTCGGCGTCGTCGTCGTCGTCGTCGCTGTCGGCGTCGTCGTCGTCGGCCCGAGGATGTCGTACATGGCCTGGTAGTCGGTGAGGCTGAGGAGCACCAGGTCGCTCGCGGCCACGGCGTCGGCGGGTGTGGGCGCGAGCCGCGCGCCCGCGGCGACGACGTCGACCGCGCGGCCGGGAGTCCGGTTCCAGACGGTGACGGGGTGGCCCGCGGCCAGCAGCGACCGGACCATCGCCTGGCCCATGGGCCCCAGGCCGATCACGGTGACGGGGGCGCTCATCGCACGACCTCCGCCCGGCCGGCCCGAAGGCTCTCGTAGAGCCGGGCGAAGCCCTCGGCGCCGTGGCCGGCCGCTCGCTGGCGGTTGATGAGCTCCTGGACGGCGGCCACGGGGGCGGGGTCGACGCCCTGCTCCTCGCTGGCCCGCACGATGTGGCCGAGGTCCGAGAAGTCCAGGCTCTGCTGGCCCGGGACGGTGTAGTCGCCGCCGTCGACCACCGCGGCGTCGTGGGCGAAGCCCGCCGTCATCGCGCTGAGGAACGGCGTGGCCCGGGCGGCGAACTCGGTGGCGGTGATGCCCTCGGAGCCGACCATCGCGGCCCCGTGCAGGAAGCCCGCGAACATCGTGTACATGCCCGAGAGCATCGCGAGGTCGTACAGGGAGGCCAGGCCGCTGTCCGCGCCGTCGTAGGTGCTGGTGGCCCAGCGGTCGAGCACGGGCCGCGCGGCGTCGAACACCTCGGCGGAGCCGCTGTACAGGATCGACGCCTCGGCGGTGCCGATCATCGGCGGGGTGGCCATGATCGCGCCGTCGAGGTAGTCGACGCCGTGCCGTGCCGCCCACTCGGCGAGCTCGCGGGCCTCGTTCGGGGTGGTGGTCGTGAGGTTGACCAGCGCGCTCCCCCGCATCGTGCCGATCACGGGGTCGAGCGTCTCGTGCACGGAGGCGTGGTCGAGCAGGCAGGCCACGACCAGCCGGTGCGCGGTCACGGCACCTGCGAGGTCGGACGGCGTCGTGGCCCCGCGGGCGGCCAGGGCGGTAGCGCGGGCGGGGGTGCGGTTCCAGACGGCGGTGGGATGGCCGACGTCGAGCAGCGCGGCGGCCAGGGCGCTGCCCATCGCGCCCAGTCCGAGCACCGTGACGCCGGTGCTTCCGGGGGTGGTCATTCGGGGGATCTCCTCAGGTCGTGGGGACCTGACCATGCTCGGCGGGCGACGTACCATCGTGGAAGTACCCACTATTTACTGGGGTACTTACCTTTTGGTAAGTACCTCTGGCCCCGAGGAGCACACGATGGCGAAGGCACCCCGCAACGGCCCCTACATCTGCGGCATCGACGCCGCGCTTGACGTGGTGAGCGGCAAGTGGAAGGGCCTGATCCTCTGGGAGCTCGACGAGCACGACGTGCGCCGGTTCGCCGAGCTGCGGCGCGGGCTCCCGGGCGTCAGCGAGAAGATGCTGACCCAGCACCTCCGCGAGATGGAGGCGGACGGCCTGGTGCACCGGCGGGTGCACGCCGAGGTGCCGCCGCGCGTCGAGTACACGCTGACGGAGCACGGCCGCACGCTGAACGCCGCGCTCGCGCCGCTCGGGGCCTGGGGTGTGGACCGGCTCAGGCGGGAGCGGTCGGAGCTGGTCGAGCACCGGGACGCGGCGGCGCTGCCGCGGCCCTGAGGTCGTTGCCGGCGAGGTTGCCCAGCAGGCGGAGCTGGTCGTCGGCGGCGCCGGGCTGCGGCGTGAACACCACCATGACCGGTCCCGGGTTGCCGGGCAGCGGGTACGCGTCCCACTCCATCGCGATGTCGCCGACCCGCGGGTGGTGGATCAGCTTGGCGCCGTGCACGCTCTCGCGCACGTCGTGCCGCGCCCAGAAGCGGCGGAACTCAGCGCTCCGGATGCTGAGCTCGCCCACGACCGCGACGGCGCGGGGATGGTCCGGGTCGGCCGCGACGGCGACGCGCAGCATCCCGATGTAGTCGAGGGCGGTGGCCTCCCAGTCCGCGCAGTGCAGCCGGGCCCCGTCGTCGTCGAAGAGAGCCATGAGAAAGTTGCGCTGGTCCGGGGTGTAGTCCGCCGGGTCGCCGAGCAGCTCGGCGGCGAGGTCGTTCCAGGCGAGGACGTCCAGGTGGCGGCCGAGCACGACGACGGGCACGCCCATGTGGGGCAGCAGGCGCGCCGTGCTCGCGGGCACCCGCTCCGGCCTACGCCGGACGGGCGGCGCGGGCTGTCGTGTGGCCCGCGCCAGCATGAGCATGTGGCGCCGCTCGATCTCGTCGAGCTCCAGGGCGTCCGCGAGCGAGTCGAGCACGGCGTCGGACGGACGCACGTTCCGGCCCTGCTCCAGGCGCTGGTAGTAGTCGGCGCTCAGGCCGGCGAGCATCGCGACCTCCTCGCGGCGCAGCCCGTCGACCTTGCGCCGCGGCCCGGGCTCGAGCCCCAGGTCCTCCGGCGTGGTGCGCTCGCGCCGGGACCGCAGGAAGTCGCCGAGCTCGCGCGCGTAGGTCTGTTCCGCCGTCATGCTCCCCAGTGTGCGCTCCTGCCCCACGGCCAGGGTGGTCCTGCCAGACCGAGGGAGGCGAGGACGCGTGGCGCGCGGGCGGCGCGATCTAGCGTCGCCGACCATGAACTCCTGGAACGCCTCCGACATCCCTGACCAGACCGGCCGGCTCGCCGTCGTGACCGGGGCGAACTCCGGCCTCGGCCGCGTGACGGCGACCGAGCTCGCCCGGCACGGCGCCGACGTCGTCCTCGCCGTCCGGAACGTCGCGGCGGGCGACGACGCCGCGCGTGCCATCGCGGCCGCCGTACCGGGTGCCAAGCTCCGGGTGCGGGCGCTCGATCTCGCCTCGCTCGCGTCGGTGCGGACGTTCGCCGACCGTCTCACCGAGGAGACCGGGCAGGTCGACCTGCTCGTCAACAACGCCGGGCTCGTGCTGCTGGGGCCGCGGCGGACGACGTCCGACGGCTTCGAGCTGCACCTCGGCACCAACATGCTGGGCCACTTCGCGCTCACCGGCCTGCTGCTCCCGCTGCTCGCCCGCGGGGACGCACCGCGCGTCGTCACGCTCAGCTCCATCACCCACAAGACCGCGCACCTCGACTTCGACGACCTCATGGGCGAGCGCGACTACCGCGCCTCCCCGGCCTACGGGGCGTCGAAGCTCGCGAACACCGTGTTCGGCATCGAGCTGGACCGGCGCCTGCGCGCCGCGGGCTCACACGTGCTCAGCACGCTCGCCCACCCCGGGCTCTCCGGCACGAACCTCACGCCGCGCGCCTGGGAGGACCGGGGCCGGGCCGGCTGGTTCGCGGCGCGGATCGGCCTGCTCGTGACCCAGTCCGTCGAGCGCGGCGCGCTCCCCCAGCTCCACGCCGCGACGGCAGCCGGGGTGCACGGCGGCCAGTTCTTCGGCCCCGCCGGGTTCCGCGAGGTCCGCGGGCGCGTCACGGAGGTGCGGGCCTCCGCCGAGGCGACCGATCCCACCGTCGGACGGCGGCTGTGGACGATCGCGCAGGAGCTGACCGGGGTGGCGGTCCTCTGAATCGCTGGTGGGCGGCCGGCCGGGTCGGTCAGGTCAGCGGCAGCAGGCCGCGCTCGGCGAACACGCGCTTCGCGGTGGCGACGGCGTTCAGCGCCCGCGGGAACCCGCAGTAGACGGAGCTGTGCAGAAAGACCTCGATGATCTGCTGCGGCGTGAGCCCGACGTTGAGCGAGGCGCCGATGTGCACCTCGAGCTGCGGCTCGCTGCCGCCCATCGCGGTGAGGATCCCGAGCGTCACGAGCTGGCGCTCCCGCGGGTCGAGCTCGGACCGGGACAGGATGTCTCCGTACCCCCAGGCGACGATCTGGTGCCCGAGCTCGGGCGCGATGTCGGCCAGCGACTCGATGACCCCGTGACCCGCGTCGTCATGGATGGCGTCGAGGGCCGCCTTGCCGGATGCGAACCGCTCCGCGCGCAACGTCTCGTTCTCGGACATCGATTTTCTCCTTCTGGGCTGCCGGCAAGGGGTGCTGTGGGCTCGTTCGATGGCCACAAGGGCACGCGCCTGTGGGCGCGATCCCCAGTCCAGCCCATGACGGGCCGGGGATGCAAGATCTCGCGGGTGATATATGCCCAGGTCAACCGGTCTTTCCGAGGTCTGGAGGCCCAACAGTGCTGGTCAGGGCCGAACCTGGCATCTCAGTACGTCTCGACAGCAAACGGACCGCGCAGAAGAATCACCCCATGGACGCAGGGTTGCGGGCGACGGCGGAGCGGGCGCTGGAGCGAGCCCTGGGCCACCAGCGATGGCGCGTCGACGGGGAGAAGGTCATCGCCACGTTCGCGTTCGGTGGCTCCCTCGCGATCAACGCGACGGCCTGGGAGGCCGGCGCCACGACCGGTCTCTGGCCGACGGTGGGCGTGGCGATCCTGGCGCTGGCGGCCGTCGCGACGGTCGTGCTGTACATGGCCGACCGCATCCGCGAGCCGGACGTCACGGCCACGCTCGCCCGGTCCCGGCGCGAGCAGTGGGACGCCGCCCGGACCGACCTCGAGTTCTTCCGCGCCCTGTACGTCCGGGTCGCCTTCAACGAGTACGTGCTGCGGACGACGTACATCCTGACCTGGGTCTGCGTGACGCTCTCGGTGCTCGCCCTGGTCGCGGGCTCGCTGGCGATGCTCACGCTCCCGGCCGGTCACCCATGAGGGACGACGGCCTCAGGAGGGCGGGCTGGGGACCCATGCGGTGGCCCTGGGAACGGTCCTGGATCCGACGGGCCGAGGAGGTGGTGGACCGGGAGCTGGCGCGGTGGTTCGACCCGCCGCACGACGGGACCCCGGTGCCGGAGGAGGGGACCCCGGTGCGGGACGCCCCGGACGACGAGGCCGAGCCCGTCGAAAATCCTGACGGCACGGGTGCACGGTCGGGCTAACGTCATCCGGTGCACAGGGTGTCGGTGGTGGGAGCAGCTGGGTCGGGCAAGTCCACGTTCGCGCGACGGCTGGCGGAACGCCTCGACGTCCGGCACGTGGAGCTGGACGCGCTCTACTGGGGGCCGGCGTGGACCCCGCGTCCGCGGGAGGACTTCGTGCGGGACGTCGAGCAGGTGCTCACCGATGACGCCTGGGTGGTCGACGGCAACTACTCGGAGCTGCGCCCCGCGATCTGGGCGCGCGCCGACACCGTCGTCTGGATCGATCCGCCGACGCCGCTCGTGATGGCGCAGGTGTACCGGCGCACGCTGTCGCTCGCGGTGAGCCGCGCCGAGCTCTGGCCGGGCACGGGCAACCGCCAGCCCTGGGGCGACGCGCTCGCGCCCTGGCGGGAGGGGACGATCGTCCGGTGGTCGTGGGACCAGCGGAAGCGCCACCCCGAGCGCTACGGCGCCGCGATGACCGATCCCGCGAACACCCACCTCACGTTCCACCGGCTGCGGTCCCGGCGGGAGTCGGACGCGTTCCTGGAGCGGGCCGTGCTGGGGTGAGCCTGGGGCTCGTGAAACGACAGCGGACACATACCGGGCATCCCAGTACGATCCACCCATGCCAGCGGAGGACGCGAAGTTTGAGGGAAAAGAGCTCAGTCGCCTCGGGGACACGCCCCGAGCAACATTTGCGAGCCGTCAGGTCGACGTGCTGCGGACGCAGCTCGGGCAGTTCCGCTATCTCGTCGCCGACCTGCGCAAGGTCGGACGCTGGGTGACGGACAAGCTGTCGGGTCGCCGCGGGGCCTAGGCTCCGCCAGTCCGGGTCAGGCGCTCAGCGCCGCGACGGTCAGCGTGCCGGCGTCGGCGTCGAGCTCGCACTCGACCCCGAGCGGCACGGAGACCGGGTTCTCCAGGTGCCCGAGCGGAAGCCCCGCGAGGATCGGCACGCCGAGCGGGCTGAGCCGATCCCGGAGCACGTCGAGGACGTTCCAGCCGCGGTCCTCGTAGTCGTCGAAGCCTTCGAGCGTGCCCACCGCCACGCCCGAGATCCCGTCGAGCGCGCCGGACAGCAGGAGCTGGGTCAGGGCGCGGTCGACCATCCCGAGGCCGACCGTCCGGTGGATCTCCAGCAGCAGGACGTGACCGTGGAGATCGTTGTCGACGATGCCGACGCTGCGCGCCAGCATCTCGAGGTTGCCGCCGAACAGCGGCCCCGAGGCCGTGCCCGTCGTGGTGAGGTAGGCGCCGTACTGGCCGTTGTCCCTGCGCACCGGCTCGCCGGCTTCGCCCCGCAGGAGGCGCAGCACGGTCTCCGCCCGCGTTCCGGCAACGGCGCCGTGGACCGACGGGACGCCGGCCTGGAGCCAGACCTGGTGCAGGGCGGTGATGTCGCTGAAGCCGATCAGCGGCTTGGGGTCCGCCCGTAGCGCGTCGGTGTCGACGTCGTGCAGCAGGCGAAGGCTCCCGCTTCCCCCGCGCAGGGTGAGGATGGCGCGGACCTCCGGGTCCCGGATCGCGTCGTTGAGGTCCGACGCGCGCTCCGGGTCACCGCCGGCCATGTAGCCGAACCGGTCGTCGGCGTGCTCGCCCAGACGCGCCTTGAAGCCCCACGACTCGACGGTCGCGACGCTCTCCGCCAGCCAGGACTCGTCGCTCCAGCTCGCCGGCGAGACGAACGCGACGGCGTCGCCGGGCTCCAGCCTCCGAAGGGGTGCTACCTGGGGCCCGGGCTGTGCGACGCGCGACATGCCCCGGACGTTACCCGCTCGGCGCGAGGGTGCTGATCAGTCCGCAGTGATCCCGTGCAGCAGGCCGGTGGTCTGCCCGATCTCGATGAGGTAGCCGTCCGGGTCGCTCAGATAGCACCGCAGCTCAGCCCCACGATCCTGGGGTTCGGTGAGGAAGTACGCGCCCTTCGCACGCGCGTCCGCGTAGAACCCCGCGATGTCGGCGACCCGGACGTTGAGGAACGCCGAGACCGGGTCGCCGGGCTCCGGTGGAGTGAGGACGACGTCGGGCTTGTCCGGGGTCGGTCCGCCGCCGGGATTCATGATGATCCAGGTGTTGGCCACCCGGACGGTCGCGGGGTTCTCCGCCCGGACAACCCGCCCGCCGAAGATGTCGGCGTAGAACTCACGCGACACCGCGACGTCGCGGACGGTCAGAAAATGGGTCACGACCAGCCCCTGCTCAGGGGCGGGGAAATCGTCGGTGCTCACGCTGCTGCTCCTGTCCTTGGCGGCCTCGGCGAGCCGCCGACATGCCGACCGGGCAGCCGCCGCATCTGTGACTGGCTCGTCGCGCGGGCACGGGATTCACCGCGGACATCCATTGTTCGCCGAAGCGCGGAGTGGGAGCCTGCGGCCATGACGACGGCCGACACCCCCAGAAAGGGCTTCTGGCAGCAGGTCGGACGACCGTTCCAGGCTCTCGGTCGCGGTCTGGGCCGGGTGTTGGACGCCCTGGACCTCGTCAGCCTGATCGTCAACCTCGTCCGCGGCGTCATCTGGCTCTTCCGCAGCATCGGACGCGCGATCTCCGACGCGTCCTGACCAACCAACTGCGAGATCGCTTCGAAATGCAGACGCGCCTCGTAGGCCCACTCATGGGGGCTACCAGTTCGACAGACGGCGTCAGGCCAGCGTTGCGAGGTCGGCAGGTTGCGTCGAGGTCGGCACAGGCCTGTGCCGACGTGAATTCAAACAGCCGACCGGAACTGCGAACAGACGACCAGGGCGCGCGCCACAACCAA